>DASQXY010000039.1:0-3104 GCA_035639455.1 Chthoniobacterales bacterium
TCTTGGGATTTCGTCGGCGCCAACATATCGGCGCAATCCCGGGCGGCTTACCCGACGCAGCCCTGCGATGGCACTCGAGCGATTCACGAGTTTGTTGGTGATCTTGAGGCGCGGATGCGCAGTGCTCGTGTCAACTGAGTAATCGGAAATGTATCCTTCGTCCTTTAGGATCCGAACGATCTCCGCTTTCATTTTCGAGTACGGCACGAAGATATCGATCTTCTGCGCGCGCGCTCCGTTGCGCACACGCGCCAGAAGGTCTGCAATCGGGTCTGTAACGGTGCTCATGAAAACTAGCTCGCGCTTTGCGTGGCGGGCTTGCGCGCCCGATCACTGAACGGCATCCCCATTTCGCTCAGGAGCGATTTGGCTTCTTCGTCCGTCCGCGCGGTGGTCACAATTGTAACATCAAAACCGATGTTGCGCTTGATTTTATCGAGCTCGACCTCGGGAAAAATCGTCTGGTCGGCCACGCCGAGCGTGTAGTTCCCGTTTCGGTCGAAGCAGCGCGGCGAGACCCCGCGGAAGTCGCGAATGCGCGGCAATGCTGCTTTGATTAGACGCTCCAGAAATTCATACATGCGCTCGCCGCGCAAGGTCACTTTCGCGCCGATTGATTGGCCTTTACGCAATTTGAAATTCGAGATGCTCTTCTTTGCGCGCCTTTCCACCGGCCGCTGCCCCGTGATCAACGCCAGCTCGGCTTTGGCTTCTTCGAGCGCCGTCTTGACATCGGACTGCGAGCCGACCGAGGTGTTGATAACGACTTTCTCCACCCTTGGCACTTGGTGGACGTTCTTGTAGCCGTGCCGTTGCTGCAGCACCGGCAGCACGTTCTCCTTGTAGTGGCGGTAAAATTCGTTTTCCGTTTTCACGCCTCTGCCTTTTCTTTCCTGGTCTTCTTTTCTTTCGCCGGCTTCTCGCCGCGCTCGATCAGGCGCACGTTCGAGATGTGAATCGGGCCTTCGCGTTCGGCGATTTTGCCGCTTGGGTTATCCTGCGACTTGCGCAGGTGCTTTTTGATGATGCGGACGCCTTCGATCAGCACGCGCTGCTTATTCGGGATCACCTGTAGGATTTTGCCCGTTGAACCCTTAAAGTTCCCGGAAATCACCTCGACGTTGTCGCCTTTCTTCACCTGAAATTTGAGCCGGTTCATGAGTTGAAAAAACCCGAAGCTCGAAATCCGAAATCCGAAACAATTTTCAAGGCTCGACTGTCGGAAACGCTCAACCGCGTGTTCATCACTAAGTCTTGGGATTGGGTCATTCGAATTTGTTTCGAGCTTCGAGATTCGGATTTCGATTTTCTCTTCATAGAACCTCCGGGGCGAGCGACACGATTTTCATGAAGTTCTTCTCGCGCAGTTCGCGCGCGACCGGTCCGAAAATTCGGGTCCCGCGCGGGTTTAGGTCCTTATCGATGATCACTATGGCATTGTTGTCGAACCGCAGAAGCGAACCGTCGTCGCGTTTGATGGGCTGACGGGTGCGGACCAGAACCGCACGTACGACTTCGCCTTTCTTGACGCTGCCGGTGGCGCTCGCCTCTTTGACATTGGCAGTGATGACATCGCCGATCCCCGCGTAAAGCGACCCTTTGCCAATCACTCCGATCATCGTGGCCATTCGCGCGCCGGTATTGTCCGCCACGTCGAGTCTGGATCGAATCTGGACCATCTAGCGCTACCTCCTCGTCTTATCTCTATTTCTGCAAAACCTCCACGAGCCGCCACCTCTTTAACCTGCTCAGCGGCCGCGTCTCCATGATCAGTACGGTATCGCCGGTTTTGGCTTTGTTCTCCTCGTCGTGTGCGTAAAACTTCTTCATTTGCTTAACGATCTTGCCGAAACGCGGATGCGGCACGCGTGTCACTGTTTGCACAACAATCGTCTTGTTCATCCCGTCGGAAACCACTTCGCCTACGCGCGTCTTGCGTGGCGCACGCGTGACGTTCGCTGCCAACGGGGGCCGTTCTGTGCTTCGCCGCTCGTCATGTCGTAGTGCCCCCGAGGCGGATTGATCTCGTATCAGTTGCTCAGCCATAAATTATCTCTTCTTGCCAGTTCGGCGTCGGGCATTCGCCGTTGGACCTTCGGCGTTGTCCTTCGCGCGCTGCGTCAGTACGGTCTCGATCCGCGCCACGTCGCGTCGCAGCAAACGTAACCGGCTCGGCTGCTCGAGCTGACCACTCTGTTGCTGCAACCGCAGATGCAAACTCTCCTGGCGCAAGTCGCGTTTCTTCGTCAGCAACTCATCCGTGCTCATCTCAATGATTTCTTTCATTTTCATGATTCGTTAGCCCCCGCCGCCACGCGGGAACATAGAATTCCAGTCGGCGCGCCCAGCGGAGTTGCACGCTGTTGCTTCCCCAAAACAGTGCACAAGATGTGCACTGGGCAGACAGGTCTGAAGACCTATGTTCCGTCGCATCATTGCAGTACTTATTGAAACCAACATCGTCACGCCGCGACGTGGTGCCGCGTCAAAAACTTGGTGCGCACCGGCAGCTTGTCGGCGGCCAATCGCAATGATTCGCGCGCGACCGACTCTGGCACGCCGTCCAGCTCGAACAAGATGTTGCCCGGCCGTACTGTTGCGACCCAGTACTCGGGCTGGCCTTTCCCTTTACCCATTCGCGTTTCCGGTGGACGCGCTGTCACGGATTTATCCGGGAAAATGCGGATCCAAAGTTTGCCTTTGCGCTTCATGTTACGCGTCAGCGCCACACGCGCGGCCTCGATCTGCGTGGTCGTGATCCAGGCGCGTTCGAGTGTTTGGAGACCGAATTCGCCGAAATTGATTCGCAGGTTGCGCGAAGCCGTTCCCTTGCGACTCCCGCGCTGGGTCTTCCGATACTTCACTCGTTGGGGCATCAATGGCATAAGAATTCTCCTAAGCTTCAGCGGCCTGCGGCTCAGCCGGCGGTGGTGGAATTGCCGCTGGCGTGGGCTGCTCGGCCTGCGCTTCTTGCTTTTTACAAATCCAGCATTTGACGCCGATCTTTCCGTAAACGGTGTTCGCTTCGGCAAAGCCGTAATCGATTCCGGTGCGCAGCGTGTGCAGCGGCACTTTGCCTTCGCGGTACCATTCGGAGCGCGAGA
>DASQXY010000040.1:0-7022 GCA_035639455.1 Chthoniobacterales bacterium
CGCCAGCGGTACCCATTCGCCGCGGCGATAGTTTCCACCGAGCGGCTCTCTAGCAAAAGGCAAGCCAGCGATATCGATCTTTGCGTAAGTATCTTACAGCCAGAGGCTAACGACAAAGATGCGGCATCCGTGACCGGCGAAAGTGAGACAACTCGGCACGATCTCGATCTCGTCGCCTTAGCTGTTCCGCGTCAGCTCGGCGCGGGCAATCGGCACAACCTCTGCTCACAAAAATGTGTGCAGAACGCCAGCACCGGCCCATCAGCTTCTGCCTCGCACGCGCGGTTCGAACACATTCAGCGTTGTCTGGCGGAAAACGAGTCCCAACGGACTGAAGTGACCGGTTATATCAACCAGTTGTCGATCCAACTACACCGGTGGCAACTGCGCCTTCGCACATTGGACGAGCGCAAAGCCGAGCTCGAAAAAGAGCTCGCCGCGCTCGGAACATAGGCTTCTTGCCTGTGCGCCTGTGCCCAGCGGAAATTGTTTCCGCTGTGTCCCTGTCAGCGGGTGACAAACCCGTTGGCCCACAGAGCTGAAGGTCTATGTTCCAACTTGGCGAAAACGGGCGCTGCAGATAATTTTTTCGCGTGCGGCAGTATCATGACCTGCTCCGGCTCGTTTTGCAGAAAGGTCAACCGCGCGCCGATCGAACGGGCACCGGCACGCTGTCGATCTTCGGCGCACAAACCCGCTATGATTTGAGACCGAGCGGTCCCGGCTTCCCCCTGCTGACCACGAAAAAGCTCCACATCAAATCCATCATTTACGAGCTGCTCTGGTTTCTGCGCGGCGAAAGAAATGTTCAGTACTTACGCGACAACAAAGTTACCATTTGGGACGAGTGGGCCGACGAAAACGGCGACTTGGGACCAGTTTATGGAAAACAATGGCGACATTGGGTGAAAACTAAAAGCAGACCGCGAAAACCATCGCATGCTGAAAGTCAGCCAAGTCTTTTCGATCGTGGAGAATCTACCCAGGGTTCGAGTGTTACTCCACTAGGACCCCGTTTGCGCAGAAGCAAGTATGGGATCGATCAAATTGCGATGGTGATTGATGAGATCAAAGCAAATCCGGACAGTCGAAGGCTAATCGTCAGTGCCTGGAATGTTGCAGACATCGACAGCATGGCGCTTCCGCCATGTCACGTCGTCTTTCAATTTTACGTTCTGAATGGAGAGCTCAGTTGTCAGCTTTATCAGCGCAGCGCTGACTTGTTTCTGGGCGTACCGTTCAATATCGCCTCATATTCACTGCTCACGTTGATGGTAGCTCAAGTATGTGAGCTGAAAGCGGCTGAATTTGTACATACGTTTGGCGATCTGCATCTCTATAAAAACCACCTCGATAAGGCTAAGCAACAACTAGCGCGCGAGTGCAGGCCCTTGCCACGGATGAAATTGAATCCTCGAATCAAAAATATCGACCACTTCAAATTCGAAGACTTCGAATTGATTGGTTACGATCCACACCCGTCGATCAAAGCCCCGATCGCCGTGTAGGAATCTGGGGAGCACACGCGCCGCGCGCCGCCTTTTCGGCGCCTCGCCGCAAAAACCGTCATCGACACAAAAGTTCGCGATCGCGACGGCGCCATCGCCAGCAGGCCAGGCGCCTGTGCTCCCCAGACGTGCGACTTTCGCGTCGCGGGTGGGTTGAAGCTGATGTGAGGGGCTTGGCGGGTTTGTCGATCTTGCTTTGTGCGGGCGCGACGTTGAGCGGGCAAACTGCGGTCGAAATCGATTTGCAACAACAAACCGCGTATCTTGTTCGGGGTCGTTACGTTGCGCTCGAGTCACCGATCTCGAGTGGGCGCTATGGTCATCTCACGCAGACTGGGTCGTTCACAGTTTTGGAGAAAGAGCGCAAACATTACTCGAGCATCTACGGCAAGATCGTTGACGCCTACGGCAACACGGTGGTGGCCGACGCCGACGTCGATATGAAAGTGCCGAGCGGCTGCAAGTTTGTTCCGGCGCCGATGAACTGGTTCATGCGGTTCCACGCGGCCGATGGAATGCACGCCGGATATCTGCCCGGCTATCCGGCGTCACATGGTTGTGTGCGGATGCCGGAGGACCTCGCGATCGCTTTTTTTAACTCGGTCGATGTCGGTACACCGGTAACTGTTTTCGGTCGCACGCCGCGGACGAATGAGTACCTCCGGTATGCTCCACAGACGCAGCGCGGATTTCGGCCTTGGTTCGGGCAGCCGATGCCGCCGGTGTACAATGGACGATTTCCGCCGGGGATGGACCCACGGTTTCAGCCGCAGGTTGATCCACGTTATCTCGGGCCCTGGTGGCGGTGAGTCGGGTCTGTAGCCACGGGCCTCTGGCCCGTATGTCTGACGGCACATAGGGCCGTGGCTACATTTCGCCACTCTGCGAATCCATCCTTCGGCGGATCGACCTTACGGGCGCGCCGCTGGGGACTTGCTGCTGTTTGCGCTCGCGGTCTTCGGGCCGCGTGAGAGATCAACCAGGTCAGCGAGGATGTTGAGCGACTCGTCACGCTCGGGATCGATCACCGGCTCTTTCGTGTCGTCTTCCGCGCCGATGACTTCAGATTCATCATCGGGTGCAGCTTCCGGCGCGACTTTGGTCGGAGCGCCTTTTGCTTTCGCCTCCGCCATCTTCCCAGGATACATGATCAACTGCAGATTTGGCTTGTCGACGCTGTCCAGTGTGACCCGGTAGACGCGCGGTTCTTCTTCATGTCGCGCTAACCGCTCTTTGGCGCGGGTCTCCTTGCGAATTTTGTCGTCCTGGAGTTCCTTGCGCCGCGCATCCTCGTTCAATGAGATCCGGTTATCTTTGATCTTCTGTTGCAAACGCGCGATGTCCTCCATCACATAATGAAACTCGGTCATGTTCTGCACGCGATCAGCCGAACGCCGTTTCAATTGATCGATAAACAGCGAGTGTGTATCGGACCATTTCGTGTAGCGGGCTGGCGCAACTTCGTCGTAAGGCAAACAATTCTTGAGCGCGCCTTCGCCAAATTCCGGCAGATCGGTCAAACTCGGCAGGACGATGTTCGATTCGACGCCGCGAAGCTGAGTCGAGCCACCGGCGACGCGATAGAATTTTTGAATCGTCAACTTGAGCGCGCCGTCTTCCTGCGAGCGACTGCCGAGCAATGAAGTGAAGCGGCCGAGTTCGAGGATCGTCTGCACGGTGCCTTTGCCGAAGGTGTTGTGGTCGCCGACAATGACCGCTCGCCCATAATCCTGTAGGGCGCCGGCGAAAATCTCGCTGGCAGACGCGCTTTGCCGACTCGTCAAGACCACGAGTGGGCCGGAATAAACGATTCCCGGATCCGGGTCAGAGGAAACGCGAATCGAGCCGTTCGACTCTTTGGTTTGCACGACCGGACCAGACTTTAAAAACAACCCGGTGAGTGAAATTGCTTCTTCGAGCGAGCCGCCACCGTTGCGGCGAAGATCAACAACCAGACCGGCGATGTTTTCCTTCTTCAAACGCTTGAGCAAGGCGAGCACATCGCGCGTGGTGCTCTTCGAATGTCGATCCATGTCGGCGTAGAACGATGGCAGTGTGAGCCAGCCGAGTTTCACCGGCTCACCGTTCTCGTTCTTCCTCATAATAATGTCAGCGCGCGCTTCTTGGTCTTTCAGTTTGATCTCGTCGCGGACGAGCTCGATCGTTTTGCGCTTTGATGGATCGGCCGCGTCGGACGGAATGACGAGGAGGCGCACGCGCGTGCCTTTTTTGCCGCGGATCATCTCGACGACTTTGTCGAGGCGCATCTCACGAACGTCGACGTAGTCGCCCTGACCCTGCGCGACGGCTGTGATTCGGTCGCCGACTTTTAACCGGCCATCCGTTTGCGCCGGGCCGCCGGGAACCAAACTCTCGATCTTGGCGTAACCGTCTTCGCTACGCAGCATCGCGCCGATACCGACAAGCGAGAGGCCCATGTTGATGCTGAAGTTTTTCAGATCGGCTTTGCTGAGGTATTCCGAGTGCGGGTCGTAGGTCTGGGCGAGTGCGTCGAGGTAGAGCTTGAGCTGTTCGTTCCTGTCCTCCTCGTGCACCGTGCGGGCGAGCCGGTCGTAACGTCGGGCGACCAGTTGCGGCCCGGGCTCGATTGGATGTTCGCTCAATTTTTCCTGCAAGAGTTCATTCGTGATGCGACCCCGCCAGAGCTCGTCCGCCTCGGCCTCATCCTTCGGCCATGGTGCTTTTTGTCGGCTCAATTCGATTGACGCATCGGTCTTGAAATCAACCTCGCCTTTGAGGAAGTCTTTGATTTTCGCGACGCGCTCATCAACGCGCTTGGCATAGAGATCGTAAATCTCGTAAGCCGGTTTGAGATTGCCTAGCAGCACATCGTCTCCGAGTGCCTCGGCGTACTTCGTGTTGAGCGCGTCGATGTCTTTCTGCGTGAAGAAAAGATGACTGTAATCGAGCAGCTCAAGGTAGGTCTGGAGAAATTTGCGCGAAACCGCGGCGTTCAGCGGCTGATGCGTGTAGTGACCTTCTTCGAGCAAGCGGCCGACCGAAACGCAGATCTGTTCGGCATCGGATTTCGCCTGCAACGGTTGTGGCGCGACACCGCTGAGGAGAACGGCTGCCGGAATCGCCAGCAGCAGAGAGAAGCGTTGTTTCATCGAGAAGAAAGGGCTCCCATAATTGCAGAGTTAAGGCGGAAAGGCAACAAAACCGGCTGCCTCGACCTGTAGAGAGTGAGACAACCGCCGCGCATGGACATTCAAAGATCGAGAAAACTGCGCCGCCTGGATGCAGCTTTCATTCCAAAGATTAGGTTACGGCTCGTGCACGACCGCCGGACTCATTTCCAATGACTTACGAGACGTTCTGCGGCGGCATTTTCGAGACCAACTGTTATCTACTCGGCGCGCCGGATGGATTCATGCTGTTCGATGCACCGGATGGCGCCTGCGAGTGGCTGGAGCGCCGACATATCGATCCTAAATTGCTTCTGCTCACGCACGGTCATGTCGATCACGTGCAAGATGTTGCAAAAATCAAACGCCGTTTTAGATGCCCCTTGGGCTGCAGCGCCGATACTGCCAGGATGATTTGCGATCGCGATTTCTTCCGCAACTTCGGGTTCGAGCTGGAGATCGAGCCGGCCGAAGCCGACTTCATCATCAGCGAAACACCGGCGCGAAATTTCTTGGGCGCCACAATGCAGGTGCTGGAAGTGCCGGGCCATTGTCCCGGTAGTCTTTGCTTCTTCTCGGGTGAGGACGAATTGCTGGTCGGTGGCGATGTCCTGTTCGCCGGCGGTGTCGGCCGCTGGGATCTGCCGGGGGGAGATGCCGCCCTTTTGTTCGACGGTATCCGAAACAAGCTCTTCCACCTCGGCGACAATGTGACTATTCTGCCCGGGCACGGCCGGCCGACAAAAATCGGCACGGAACGCTTAACGAATCCGTTCGTCAGCTAGTTCACAGACAGCAGCCGCAAGCTTCTCCAACCCAGCGGTGTTGCTGATCAGTTCGCAAATTGAGCGCATCGCACGGGGAACGTGTTTGAGGAAATGCTTGTGGCCTTTCACCAGACCGAGGAATCCGTATGCGCCGAGTGCCTGCATGAGGCGTTGTATCGCGCACAGGCGCAGCGCGTCGCGGAACTCATCTGATGGTTGTCCGCGGCAATAGTAGGCGAGCAGTTCTTCGCGCTCGGCCTCGCTAAGTTCGACATATGGATCATAGAGCAAGGAGGCGAGATCGTATTGCGCCAGACCGGGTCGCATTCCCTGAAAGTCGATCAGACAGGCATGGCTGTTGCGCACAATGATGTTCTGCGACTGGAAATCGCGATGCACGAGAACACGCGGCGCGCTGGCAAGTCGCTCAGCAATTTCATTGAGTGCCGGCAACGCGGCGAGCGGCGCAAGCTTTGCCTTGTCGAGTTTGTAAAAACGGGCAAGGCAGTTTTCGAAAAAGTAATTTTGTTCCCAGCGATATAGGGCGGCGTTGAATTCGGCCGGCAAATGTTGGCGCATCTCCAGGCAAATTGATTCCGCCAGACGATGCAGCTTCGCGATCTCGTCCAGCGCTGATTCGTAGAACGCGCGCCGCACCAGCCAGCTCTCATGGCGATAGCTGAACAAATCGCGCTCGCCGAGATCTTCGAGCCAGATCAAACCTTCCTCGGCATCGTGATAGTAAATCTTCGGTACGCGAATGCCATGCTCGGTGAGGAACTGCGCGATAGCGACGTAATGCCGGTTCTCTTCCCGCTCCAGATTGTACTTCACCAGAATCACCGTTTGCTCGGGCGAACAACGCACCCGATAAAACTTGCGGTCGGAGCCGCCTTTCTCGATCGGCGTAATTTTCACCTGATCGGCCTCGAGCCGCGGGAAATGCATGCGCGTGCGACGCAGAAGAAGATCGGTTCTCACGAGATTAGATGTCGATGTTGCGATGCGCGCCGCTCACTTTTCGATGGGTGCGGACAATACATCGGTGAAGCTCGCTTCGGGAAGCAATTTGTGCACCCGGCCAGAGAATTGTGTCTTCCAAAATGGCGCCGGGGCCAACTCGGCAATCGCGCGTGACCACACAACAACCACGCAGATGCGCCGTCGAATCGACCATCGCGGTTGGATGAATTGGCCGGCGCCATTCGGGATTGTCCAGAGCGTACTTTGGAAAGTTGAACGCCGTTGCCAACATCGGCGGTTTGCCAAGCGCGGCAGCGACCTGCACGTCGCCGCCGCTGGAGAGCTGACGATGCAATTGCAGGTAGGCATCGCGATTGCCCACGTCCCACCAGTTGCCCTCGTCGACTACCGCGCCGCCGATTCTTTCACCGCGGCGAATCAGGTCAAGAAACTGCGGAATTACGGAGCGTTTCACTCCGCGTTCGAGAATGTCGACAAATCGCCCCTCGACAATATAGAGCCCGGTAAAGACGAACTCATCTGGCGCACCCGTGCCGAGCTGGTTGCGAATGTCAATGATGCGCCCAGTGCTCGGATCAAGAGCGATGTGTTTGGGTCCGATGCCGGAGCGCAGC
>DASQXY010000041.1:0-3707 GCA_035639455.1 Chthoniobacterales bacterium
TGGCGGTAGCGATGCGTGCGGCGCGAATCGCCTGACGGTCACTAGCGCCGGGCCGAATGTAGGGAAGATAAAAATCTTTGGTGAAACTGGTGGCGAGCGCGTTCAATGCGGCCGAGGTCGAGCCCATCATCGTCGCAAAAATTCCGGCAATAATGAGTCCGCGAAATACAACCGGCATTTGATGCACGATGTAATCTCCGAAGATCTCATTGTCGGCGGCGGGCAGAGTTGCACCGGGAACGACCGAATAGTAAACCGACAGCAGAATTCCCACGGTCAGAAATGCCCCAGCAATTGGCAGGTCCATCAGGCCACTGAGAATCAGTGAAAGCCGAGATTTCCTGTGATCGGGCGCGGTCAACATCCGTTGCACCATGTCTTGATCTGTTCCGTGCGTCGCCATTGTCAACAAAGTCGAGCCGATGAACGCCGCGAAAATGGTGTACGGTTCTTCCAGCATCGCTCTTAAGGCCGGCCCGAACGGCAATTCCGGATTCCAACCCGTCTGAAAAAGTTTCACGTTGCCGAGTCCTCCGAGGTTCGACTTCACGGTCTCGAATCCGCCGGGAATGCTCCGGAGCAGCAAAAAAATCGCGAGGATAACCGAGCTAAACATCAACACGGCTTGGATTACGTCTGTCCAGACAACTGCTTTGATTCCGCCGACGGCGGTGTAGACCGTTGTGATGACGGTGACGAAAATAATTCCCCAGATATAGGTATCGAGATTTACCGGCAGCGACGGAAACAAATAGCGCCATATCACCACCATGATGGCGCCGCCGAGATAGAGCCGGACGCCGATCCCGAGTACGCGAGTGAAGAGGAAGATGCCGCTCGCCATGTTCTTGGTCTTTTTGCCGAAGCGCACAGTTAGGAATTCATAGACGCTTTGCACACGATAGTCGTAGTACGGCTTGATGAAGGTGAAGGCGATGATGATGCGCGCGAGAACCGTCCCAATAGCCAATTGGCCGTAAAAATAACCTCTCGTCTTGAACCCTTCGGCCGGCGTTCCGAGAAAAGTGGCGGCACTGGTCTCCGCGGCAATGATGGACGCGAGCACGGCCCACCACGGAATCGAGCGCGAACCAAGCGAGAATTCGTCCAAGTTTCGATTTCGTCGTCCGGCCCAAAGTCCGAGCGCGACGATGCCGACGAAGTAGGCGATTAAAACGACTGTGTCGATCGCGAGCCGGCCGTCCATGTTGATGGCTACTTATCAATGACGAATGTCGAATGTCGAAGGAATGACGAAGCACGAACCAACTCTTCGTCGTTTGAACATTTGGGCTTCCTTCGTCATTCGTCATTCGAGCTTCGTCATTTGTGTCTATGAAAGTGACTGCGATTCCCGCGCCGGATTTTGATTTAGAGAAAACGCTCAACTCGGGTCAGGTCTTCCACTGGGAAAAGGTCGACGACGGCTTTGTCGGCACGATTGGAAACCGCGCACTTTATGTCAAACGGCGCGGCGAGAAGCTGCTAGTAAGCCGTGGCTGCGCCGAGCTGGCGCACTATTACTTCGCCCTCGATCATCCGCTGCCCGAGATTTGCGCCTCGTTTCCAAATGATCCGGTGATGCAGTCAGCGAGAAAATTTTGCCGTGGACTGCGGCTCATCCGACAGCCGAAGTGGGAATGCCTCGCGACGTTCATCTGTTCGTCGATGAAACAGGTCGCGCACATCCGTCAGATCTCGGGAAAAGTGCGGGGCCGACTCGGTCAGGCGCACAAAATCGCCGGCTGTGTCGTTTACAGCTTCCCCCCGGCCGAGCGCATTGCGCAAACGTCCGAAAAGGACTTGCGCCAATGCGCGATGGGCTATCGCGCGAAGAATCTGCTGAAAACGGCGCGGCTCGTCGCTAGCGGAGATTTCGATCTTGAACAGATCAACATGCTGTCCGATATCGATCTTCAGGCGCGCTTGTGTGAACTGCCGGGCGTCGGCGCGAAGGTTGCTAATTGTGTGATGCTTTTCGCTTACGAACGTCTGCGTGCATTCCCGATTGACGTCTGGATCGAGCGCGTCTTGCGGGAATGCTATTTTGCGAGCAAGCGGAAGGTCACACCGAAGCGGCTGCGCCAGTTTACGGACTCGTATTTTGGTGAGCACGGCGGTTACGCGCAGCAATACCTGTTTCATCACGCGCGGCTGACCCGCCATTTGTCAGCGCCGAAGCGGTGAGATAAGGTTCCAACTCTTTTACACGGGAGCCATGACCACGGCCGAGATGATCTTCGCCCAGCCCGGCGACACGTTGTTGAATCGTCAATACGAGTTCCGGAAAGTTTTCTGGGCGTTTCTCGCCGCCGTGCTCATTCACCTGCTCGTCGCATTTGGACTAGCGGCATTCGGCGGCGCTTTTTCTTCGAGCACACCGATTGAAGATAAGCCGGCTGAGCTGACGATCGTCGACCTTGCGCCCGCGACAGTTCCGAAGAACGCGGCCTTCATCGAAAACGACGAGTCGAAGAACGCGCCAGCGCCGGAGCAAAAAACGTTTGAGTCCAACGCGAATTCGATCGGCGCAAGCCAGCTTCCGGCGACGGGCGATCTGCCAGTGCCGTCGCAGGATGGAAAGGACCGACCGGCAGTCGATCTGGAGACTCATCATTATTCTCTGGCTAATCAAGGCGCGCAGTCGCAGCCGAACGCAATGCCTAACGAAACACCGCAACCTTCGCAGTCTCCCGAAACCACTCCGCAACCGACACCGATGTCTGAGGGCGAACAGTTTGCGATGCTTACTTCTACTCCCAATCCGGCCCCGCAGCCGAGCGTAGTGCCAACCCCGCAGCAACCCGCCTCCACCTACCACCCGGAGAAACAGCAGACGCGTTTGGCCGGTTCGATCACCAATCGCGGCGCGTCATCGGTGAATGCGGTCGGCACACCGCTCGGGCGCTATCAAAAACTACTCTACGACGCGGTTGGCTCGCGCTGGTACTACTACGTCAACAAACAGCGCGACTTAATCAGCATCGGGACGCTGCATCTGATTTTTTCCGTCGGCCCGGACGGTAAGCCAAAGAACCTGAAGGTTGTGGCCAACAGTTCCAATGAAGCATTCGCCAATGTCTGCTTGCAATCCGTGCTCGAGATTCAACTGCCATCGATGCCTGAGGACGTGGCCAGCACTGTGCCCCCGGAGGGATTGGACGAAGAAATGTCGTTCACCATGTATGCTAATTGAGGGCCGGTCTGACACTCACTGAGATGTCCCAAATCACACAAACCGTTATCGGCTTTTTCACCAAAGGCGGCCTTTTCATGTGGCCGCTGCTGGGCTGTTCCATTATTTCGGTGACGACGATGATTCTACGCGGCCTTGCGCTGCGGGAGAAAAACGTGATGCCGGCATTCATTCAAGGTGAGATCGAGCGGCTGGTGCCTGGCGCGAGCGCGGAACGGCTGGCGCGAATTGTGGCTCATGATCCATCGTCGCTCGCGCGGATTGCGCGAGTGGCATTGCAACATCTGCGCGCGCCGCGTTCCGAAAATATCGAGGTCGTGGAGACGCGCGCGCGGCACGAAATGGTGCGGCTCGAAAAAGGGCTAATCGTGCTGGAGGTCATCGTCGGCATCGCGCCGCTGCTGGGCTTAATCGGCGCCGTATCTGGCTTGGTGCATGTTTTCTCGCATCTCGGTTTGAGCACTGGCACATCGGACACGCGCCAGATCGCCCTCGGCATCGCCGAAGCGTT
>DASQXY010000042.1:0-2396 GCA_035639455.1 Chthoniobacterales bacterium
CGTGCCCGGGCCAGAGCTCGTCACAATTCCAGCGCTCTCTTGGCCGCGGTGCTGCAAGGCGAACAGGCCGTAATAGGTCAGGACTGCCGCGTTCGGGTGACCAAATACGCCGAATAGACCGCACTCGTGTTGCGGAAGGGCAGAGCGATCTGGCGGTTCGGCGATGTCGCTGTGCTCTGGAGAGATCACACCAAAGCATCCATCAATTGCCGCATCATTCAATGGCCCATTAGAGTGGCGCAAGTTTTAACTTGCGCTGCCCAACTCGAAAAGTTGCGCCACACTGATCACAAGCTGGGAATGCGCTCGGCGGCCGAGTCGCTTTCCACCGCCCGAGGAATCGCGTTCCACCAGTCATCGTACAGATCCGTGATCGGCCAGGCCAGTAGGTCCTCATTTACGCGAACGCGCAATTGTTCGCCGCCGACGGTGCCGAGCTGCTGGTGAGGAACACCGCGGTTGCGCAAGAGCGACATCGTGCGCTCAGCTTTGTCGGGCGCGACCGAAATAATGATGCGGGACTGCGATTCGTTGAAAAGCGCTGTAGCCACGGGCCTGTGGCCCGTTTGATCCTGACCGCCCATAGGGCAATCCCTTAGATCGACGTCCGCGCCAAACAACCGGTCGGGATTAAAACAGCACTCCGCCAGCGCGACGGCCAAACCGCCTTCGCTGCAATCATGGGCGCTTTTCACCAGACCTGCGCGAATTAGCTCACGGACGGCATTTTGCACCTTGATTTCGCGTGCAAAGTCGACCTGTGGCGGCGGGCCGATCTTGAGCCCATGGCAAACCTTGAGATAACGCGAGCCGCCGAGACGGTAACCGTGTTCGTCGAGCGCGGTCTCGGAGCCACCGGCCTCGGCTAGAGCGCCCACGAGAATCATCACGTCACCGTCATTCTTGAACCATTGAGTCGTGATGTGCTCGTGCCTGTCGATGAGGCCGACCATGGCAATAGTCGGCGTCGGATCCACGACGCCGGCGGGGCTCTCATTATATAGCGACACGTTACCGCCGGTCACCGGCGTGCCAAATGCGCGACACGCCTCCGCCATACCTTCAACCGCTTCGCGCAATTGCCAGAAGTTTTCCGGCTTATAGGGGTTGCCGAAGTTCAAGTTATCGGTCACGGCAAGCGGCTTCGCGCCCGCGCAGGTGAGGTTTCGCGCTGCCTCGGCGACAGCGATCTTTGCTCCCTGGCGCGGATCGAGCGCGCAGTAGAGTGAGTTACAATCCGTCGTCGCTGCGAGAATTTTGTTGGCGTATTTGAGCTGGAACACGGCTGCATCTGAGCCCGGCTTCACGATCGTGCCGGCACGGACGGTGTGGTCGTATTGGCGGTATACCCAGTTCTTGGAAGCGATCGTCGGGTCGCGCAGGAGTTGGCGCAGTGCTTCTGATGTGGGGCAAGTTTCTAACTTGCCGGCTATGGCATCGCGCAAGTTGAAAACATGCGCCACGTTTGGCTCCCGTGCTTCGCGCGAATACAGAGGTGCTTCCTCTGCCAGAGGTTTCGCCGGGATCTCGGCGGCAATGCTGCCGTTGTTGCGCACTCGCATCATACCGTCGTCAGTGACGCGGCCGATCTCGGCGCACGGCACGTCCCATTTGTCGAAAACCTCCCGGACGACATTCTCTTTGCCGCGTTTAGCGATGATCAACATCCGTTCCTGTGATTCGCTGAGCAGGATTTCGTAAGGCGTCATCCCGGGCTCGCGCTTCGGGACTTTTGCCAGGTCGATGTCGATTCCACGGCCGGCGCGGCTAGCGGTTTCGCATGTCGAGCAAGTCAGACCCGCCGCGCCCATATCCTGAATCCCGGCGACAGCGTCGCGGGCGAGCAATTCGAGACACGCTTCGAGGAGAAGTTTTTCTTTGAATGGATCGCCAACTTGGACGGCTGGACGATCTTCACGCGATTGCTCAGTCAACTCGCGTGACGCGAACGCAGCCCCGGCCAAGCCGTCGCGACCCGTTTCAGCACCGACGTAGAAAACCGGATTACCGACGCCGCGAGCGGTTCCGCGCGCCAGCTGGTCATGTCGAAGGACGCCCAAGCAGAATACGTTGACGAGCGGATTGCCTTCGAAGCTCTCATCAAAATAGATCTCGCCGCCGATTGTCGGGATACCAACGCAATTGCCGTAGTGTGCGATGCCGGAAACGACTCCGGAGAACAGCTGGCGGTTCGCGGCTAATGTGGCGCAAGTTTCTAGCTTGCGCGTGTCGTTCGGCAACTTAGAAACTTGCTCCACAATTGGCCCGAAGCGGAGCGAATTGAGGCAAAACTCGGGCCGTGCGCCCATGGTGAAGATATCGCGGATGATTCCACCCACTCCGGTCGCGGCACCTTGGAACGGCTCAATCGCACTAGGGTGATTGTGGCTCTCAAT
>DASQXY010000043.1:0-5734 GCA_035639455.1 Chthoniobacterales bacterium
CGTTTGGCGGAGGCGATCTCTTCAGCCGCGTGAGCACGAAACCGTTGCCGGAATGGGCGGCGGAAATTGATTCTCGCTCCTGGGCACAGCTTTTCCTCAAATGGATCATCGCGCACCCCGCCGTGACCTGCACAATTCCGGCAACGAACAAAGCGCAACACATTACCGATAATCTCGCTGCCGGCAGCGGCCGATTGCCTGACCGGAAAACGCGGGCGCGGATCGCCGAGTTTGTCTCGATGATTTAATTGCGTGCCAGTGCTCCGTCTGCTGGGCGGCAGACCAAAGTTTGTGCAGCTGCTGCCGCCAGCGCCCGCGCAGCTCCATGCGCCGTTCTTCTTTTGCACAGGACGACAATGGCGCCGCCAAATCCAGCGCCTGTCAGCCGCGCACCGAGAACGCCTTGCTGTTGACGCGCAAGATCGACAAGACGGTCGAGCTCCGGTGTGCTGTTCTCGAAATTTACCCGTGAACTTTCATGTGATGCATTCATCAAATCGCCGAGTGCGGTGGCGTCGCCCTGCTTAAGTACGTCGATGGCGTGCCAGACGCGGTCGTTCTCGCTAATGACATGCGCAGCTCGGCTCCGCAAAAGCGGCGGAAGATTTATGTCTTCATTCAATTGCGCCGATGAAACATCCCGCAGCGACCGAGCACCGCGCGCAGCTGCAGCCGCGCGCGTTTCTTTGCGCCGCCGGTTATATTCGCTCTGTGCGAGCTGGCGTTGAGTACCCGAATCGGCCACAACCAATGCGAGATCGTCCGGAAACGAGATCGGGCGCACCTCTTCGGCTCGACAATCGAAAAAGACGAGCTGGTCTCGTTTAGCAAAAATCGACGCCACTTGGTCGAGCAAGCCCGATTCGATCCCAATGAACCGGTGCTCGCTGCGCTGACAAACCTTCGCAATCTCCATCGGCGGGAGTGCGCACCGATGCAGTTTCAGGAGAAAGAATGCAGTTGCGACGCCGAGCGCAGCCGAGCTGCCTAACCCGATGCGGGCCGGCAGATCGGTTTCGATTACAGCGGAAAACCCGCGGATGGGAATACCTGCTGCAGCGAGTTCGCTCACAACGCCCAGTGGGTAATTCGCCCACTGCGACTCCCCTCTTATCGGTCGCAGTTGTGAAATGGCGATCTCGACCGCCGGATACAGTGTCGATCTCAGCAAGATGCGACCGTCACTCCGCACATTGCCGCGGACCCGTACGGTGCGATCGACGGCCGCGGCAAGCACCACTCCTTCGTTGTAGTCAGTGTGGTTACCAAGAATCTCGACTCGCCCCGGTGCGTCAGCCGAAAAGACCGCGTCGCCAGGAGCATAATTCAAGCTCACAGGCCAAACGAAATTTGCATTTTTCGCGAAAAAACCGGTTGCAGCGGCGACAATCTTGCTGGATATGACGCGCTCGTTATGCGGAACATCCCCATCTGCATCTCACTTATTGGCATCATCTCCGGTTGGTTTTTGACGGCGAGCGCTGTTCATGCCGCTCGGCTCGGCTCAACCACATCCCAGTTCACGTTTCAGGATGCGAACGGCACGATGCAAACGGTTCCGGTCGAATCAAAGTACTATCCGAACAAAATCATCTCACCGGTGGCGAAAGTCGATCGACGCCTCGATCCGCGACTGTTGCGCGCCGCCACGTTGGCCGAAGAACGCGCGCACGCGCATTCGCGCGAGCAATGCTGGCGCTACGTGAAGGACGCGCTTCTCGCGGCTGGCGCGGTCACTAGCCGGCCAAAAACGCTCTTGGCGAAACAGGCCGGCGACGAGCTGATGCGGAACTACGGCTTTACGCGTCTGCCGGTCAGCGATCCGTATGCGGCACCGGTTGGTGCGGTGCTCGTCTATGGCGCGCAACGCGCAGCCGGGCACGTCGAGATCCGCACCCGAGACGGATTCGTCAGCGATTTCCGCTCTACAACTCCTTCGCCCCGGCGGTTGCTTGCGGTCTACGCCAAGCTGTCATCGTAGCGCCCAAGCGTTCGCCGTTGCTTGTTGCTCCGCTCAATTTCGCGAATCTACCGGTCGCCACAACCGGGAGCTCACCAGCCAGTCACTATTGCACGTCCAATTGCCGGTGAGTGCGCGAACCTCTTTTGCTGACCTCTTTCGGTCAGCCAAACACCCTGAACTGGACTATTCTATGAAAGCGAAATCCATATCGTTTGCACAGTTGCTGAGCCTGGTGATTGCCGCTGGCGCGTTCTCCGTGATCAGCTCCACCGCTGTCGCGCAGGAACGTGACACCTCCACGGCTACCAATCCGCATCTGCGGCCGCAGACGTCTGCGGGTGCGCCAACCAAAATCAGCCCGAAGGACAACACGTTTTTGGTGGACGCTTCTACGAGCAACGCCGTGGAGGTCGAGGATGGAAAGATTGGACAGAGAGCCGGGAGCGCCGAGGTGAAGAAGGTGGCAGGACGGATGGTGGCTGATCATTCGAAAGCCAACAAGGAACTGATCGATCTCGCGAAGAGAAAAGGCGTCGCACTCAATACCAGCGGTATTACGGCCCAAATCAAGATGGCGCCGGGACCAGAGTTCGACCGGCAGTTCTTGGCCATGCTCGAGACCAACCACAAAAAGGCGATCGCCGAGTTCGAGAAGGAAGCAAAGAGCGGTGATGACTCAGAGCTGCGTGCTTATGCAAATCGGGAATTGCCGACGCTGCACGAACATCTCAGCATGGTGCAGCAGGCGATCCACAAGACGGGCTCCGTGAGTCGATAAAGCCGAAGGCCGCTTTTAGATCACGGCTGACAAGCTATCTGCGCTGATGCAATCTCAGCGCCCGTGGCATCTTCGTGTGTTCGGATCGCTATGTGGTCGGGCCCGCGCAACATCTCCACGGCGATGATGCGCGCCTGGGGCAATCGCGCCGACACCGCTGTAGTCGATGAGCCCTTCTATGCTTATTATCTAAAGGCGACCGGCAAAAGTCATCCCGGCGCGGCAGAAGTGATCGCCACCTGCGAAACCGATTGGCGCAGAATCGTCGCGCGCGTAACGAGCGAGCCAATTCCCGCTGGCAAGAGCGTGTTCTTCCAAAAACATATGAGCCACCACCTGCTGCCGGAGATTGAACGCGAGTGGATTCTCGATGTTACAAATTGTTTTCTCATCCGCGATCCGCGGGAAGTGATCCTCTCTTACATCAGAAAGAGACCCGATCCGGCGATCGAGGATTTAGGCTTTGTCCAGCAACGCGAAATCTTCGAGTTCGTGCGCCAGCGAACCGCGTCGGTTCCGTCAGTCTTCGATGCGCGAGACGTGCTGGAAAATCCCGAGCGCATGTTGCGGCTCTTGTGCGATGCCCTCGGGGTTGTATTCGACAAAGCGATGCTCTCCTGGCCACCCGGATTACGCGACACGGATGGGATTTGGGGCAAACATTGGTACACCGAAGTTGCAAGATCGACATCGTTCGAGCCGTACAAGCCACGCGAGGACAGTGTGCCGGAGCGGCTGCGCGAAATTCACGAACGCTGCCGCGAGTGTTATGACAAGCTTTATCAACACCGGCTGCATTAGTGCATCAGGCAACGGCCAAAAAATGTGCACGACGTCTTCGCCAATGTTTTCCTTTGTGTGCTTTGTGGACTTTCGTGTGACCTGATTTCGAAATGCGGCAGCAGTTTAACCCCAAGAACCGCGACCTGATCGTCAACATCAATGGTCAGCTGGTGCACCGCGATCAAGCTGGTGTCAGTCCTTTTGATTCGGCGGTCCAGGGAGGGGATGCAGTCTGGGACGGGCTGCGGCTCTACAACGGGCGCATTTTTAAATTGCATGAGCACCTCGAGCGGCTCGAGCGCTCGGCGCGTGCGCTTTCGTTCGTCGATATTCCGCCACGCGAAAAAATCATCGAGGAACTCAAGCGCACGCTAGCGGCTAACCAGATGCGCGACAGCGTTCATGTCCGGCTCACGCTCACTCGCGGCGTGAAGATCACTTCTGGCATGGACCCGCGGCTCAATCAAAGCGGGCCGACTTTGATCATTCTGGCCGAACACAAAGCACCCGTTTACTCGAAAGACGGTTTGAAGCTCATCACCGCGAGCGCGCGCCGGCCACCGCCTGAAGTTCTCGATGCGCGGATTCATCATGCGAATCTGCTGAATTCAATCCTGGCCAAAATCGAAGCAAACAACGCCGGTGCGGACGACGCGCTCATGCTTGATACCAATGGCTTTGTCGCTGAGACGAACGCCACAAACATTTTTATCGTGCGCAAAGGCGACCTCGCCACGAGCCGCGCGGTTGCCTGTCCGGAAGGAATCACCCGCGCGACTGTTATCGAAATTTGCGCAGCGGAAAAAATCCGTTGCATCGAGGCCGATCTATCACCGGTGGATGTTTACGGCGCGGACGAAATGTTTTGCACCGGCACAATGGGCGAACTGGCCGGCGTCATTCAACTCGACAACCGTCTCATCGGCGAGGGCAAGGTCGGTCCCATGACAAAGCGCTTGAGCGAGCTTTACGCCCGCCGCACGTCAAATGACGGTGTGCAGATGATCGATTGATCACTCGACACGGAGCGCTTGGACGCGGATCCGTGTTCATGTGCTTGCTTGAGAAGGTTCAAATGGCACCTGCCAAATCTTAGGGAAGGTGGAAATGGCCAGCTTCGTATCTCACTCGCACCGAAGCGCCACGATCGGATTGACACGTGCGGCGGTGCGCGCCGGCACATATGAGGCAAGGAGCGCAACGATGATCAACAATGCTCCGACAAAAAGGAACGTGAACGGATCGGTCGGACTAATTTGAAAGAGGGTCGCGGACAATCCGCGCGTGACGAAGAACGCGCCGCACAAACCGATAATCAGGCCAATCGCGCTCAGAATCAGCCCATGCCGGATCACGAGACGGAAAATTTGTCCGGCTTGCGCTCCCAATGCCATGCGCAGACCAATCTCACCGGTACGGCATCCGACGGAATACGCCATCACGCCGTAGAGCCCGACAACTGCGAGAACGAGTCCGATAACTGCCAGCGTCGCCATTAACATCGCGCTGAAGGTTTCTTTCATAAGCGCCTCGTGCAGCCGCTCCTCCATGGTGCTGATGTTGGCAATTGGTTGATTCGGATCGACCGAATAGATCGCGCTGCGGATGGAGCCGACCAAATTGGCGGGCCGAGTTGAGGCGCGCACCATCAGATAGAGAGGATTGTTACTCTCCTGCTGAGCATACGGCAGATACCAGGCCGGCCGGTCGGTCCGAAAATGAAAACGATCCTCCTTGACGTTTTCAACGACGCCGACAACCGTGAGCCACGGATAAGTGGTGTCGTTTGGTCCGCCGCGCCGGATGTGTTTCCCGAGTGGTTCCTCGCCCGGCCAGGCCTGTCGCGCTAATTCCTTATTCACCACAACCACGGGCATGCTCTGGGCGGTATCGTTCTCGTTGATATCACGGCCTTTGAAAAGAGTACTGCGCAGGGTTTCGAAATATGAAGGACTGATCACGCGATGAATCGTGACCGGCACTGATTCATCCGATGCGCTTGCGCGCCCTTCGATGGTGAAGGAAGAAGCTGAATCGTACAGCTGCAGCGGAAAATTGGTCGTCGTCGAAGCGGAAACGACGGCAGGCAGGGCTTTGACGCGAGCGAGCACCTGATTAGCAAAGCTAACGCGTTCGCTCTGGTTCTGGTACTTGGTGGATGACAGTGCCATTTCCACCATCAACAGATTGTCGGGGCGAAAGCCAAGATG
>DASQXY010000044.1:0-5084 GCA_035639455.1 Chthoniobacterales bacterium
TGCAAAATCGGAATAATAAATCCCCGGGGCGCCGGTCATTTTTAGCAGCGGATCCCACGTTTGCGCACGCGGCGTTTCCCGATCCTCGAGCTGTTTCAATCCGCCGCTGTGCGGACAGCGAACGAACACGATCTTGCCGCCGCGCGCGCGGATTTTCTGGACCGCAGCAGCGACATCCCGAAACCGTTGCTCAATTGCGTTCTTCATCTCGGCAAAGAACACATCTTTCGGGATGAAAGTGGGTGCAGGCGGTGGCGTGAAGAGCGGAATCCAGATCTGCTGGATTTTTTTGGCCAGCGCGCTGCCCGGTTCCGCGCACGCTTCGATCATGCGAGCGCGGCGTTCGCGATCGACCGTCCCAAAATATGGAGGCAATCGCGGCGGCACCAGCGCGCCGGGGCGGTTCGGAATTCGCACTTGTTGCAGCAGCGCATCAAGACCGAGGTCTTCCTGCTTGAGAAATGCTACATGTTCTTCCAACGGAAACGCGAGGTACTCACTCGCTCGTTGCGCTAAAGTCTGACTCTGGTAGCGGCGGACGGCCTTTTCGCCGCGCTCCATCGGCGGTGTTCCCGGCGGAGCGAGAAAGAGCCGCGGCACAAAACTGCAGATGACCGTACCGTGAAACGTCTGATCGCTCGCCAGATCCTGCAGAACCGGGTAGGCGCAGCTGCCGCCCATCGCGAGCTGGATCGGGCGTCTGCCCAGACCTTTCTGCAACTCGTCAAGATCAACATCAAACCATCCGCGTGAATCGCCGACGATTACGATCGATTCTGGGCCGACCTGCCGACGGCGCAAAGTCCAAAGATCCTGGTTGTCGTTCAGTGTCGGCCCGTAACCATTCGCGCGCGCGTACAATTCCCATGCCATCACCACCGCGAGCACGATGATCACGACAACAACCGTGATGCCGCGCCAAGGCAACGGTGGAATCGGCCGCTCGAATTCCAGCGGCGGCCCGCCGTGCACGCGCTCCGCGCGCGTCGGTTGCCGAAAGAACAAACGCGGAAGTCGAAGGCGTTGCTTAAAATTGGAAATAGATGAACGCATTGCTGTTTCCTTGCGTGAGGATGATTGCGCACGCCATGAATGCCCACGCCGCCGTTACGATCCAGCGCGGCAAACGCGTTACCGCGATCTCGATGCTGCTGTCGCGCAGCAGGCAATGCGCTGAGACCATTCCGCAGATGACGAGACCAACTTGAAGTATTTCGCGGGTCGCAAGAATCGCATCGCCGCGACTGTGCCCGGCAAACATCCCGGTTAGCATGCGACTGGCGACCGTAAAATCCGGCGCGCGGAAGAATACCCACGCGATGCATACCGCGACAAAAGTAGCCAGGCCGGCGACAGCCCATCCGACTTGATTGTTGAGCCAGGGTCGATCCACACAACAAACGCGCACAACGCGCTCAATGACGAGATACGAACCATGGAGTAGTCCCCAGACGACAAAGGTCCAGGCTGCACCGTGCCAGAGACCGCCGAGAAACATCACAATGACGAGATTGGCGGCAGCCCGAAACGGCTGGACCTGATTACCGCCCAACGGAATGTAAAGGTAATCGCGCAGGAACGTGGAAAGCGAGATGTGCCAGCGCCGCCAAAAATCGGAAAAACCGATCGCGGCATAAGGAAAACGGAAGTTGTCCTTCAGATGAAACCCAAGGCATAAAGCCGCGCCGATTGCGCACGCGGAGTAACCGGCGAAATCGAAAAAGATCTGGCCGGCAAACGCGAGCACCCCAATCCAGGAATCGAGCGCGACGAGCGGACCGGGATAATCGAAAACATGATCGGCCGTGCCGGAGAGCAGCGTGTCCGCCAAGACCACTTTCTCGAACAAACCGGCCGTCATTAGCATCAGACCCCACAGAAATTGGCCGACCTTCAGGGTCGGTGGCCTGACGAGTTGTGGCAGAAAATCGCCGGCGCGCACGATTGGCCCGGCCACGAGCTGCGGAAAAAACGAGACCGCGAGCACGAAATCACGCAACGAACGCGTCGGTTGCAGCACCCTGCGGTAAATGTCGAGCGTATAGGAGAGCGAGTGAAATGTGTAAAACGAAATTCCGACCGGCAGCAGGATGTCGAGATGCGGCGGCTGGTAGACGATGCCGACACGCGCGAGCAACCACTGGAAGTTTTGAAGCAGGAAATTTCCGTACTTGAAGAACCCGAGCATGCTCAGGTTCATGCAAACGCTCCCAACAAGCCACCCACGCCTGCGATGTCGCCCTTGCGCTTTG
The DNA here is from genome assembly GCA_035639455.1 of Chthoniobacterales bacterium. Classification (GTDB taxonomy): domain Bacteria; phylum Verrucomicrobiota; class Verrucomicrobiia; order Chthoniobacterales; family UBA10450; genus AV17. Next base: position 2,253 of record DASQXY010000044.1, read on the forward strand.
CCGATTTGGCGACCCAACCAGAAGTCCATCGCCGTGGTCGAGAAAAGGAGCGCGGCAAATGGCGGGTTCCAGGCGCCATAGAAAATGTAACTCGCGACAACAAGTAAATTCTTTCTCAGCTGCCAGCCGCGAAAACCCCAGTAGAGCGTGACGACGATGACAAAAAAAACGACGAAGGTAAGGGAGTTAAATAGCATGGCGAAACTGTCGATCGAGTTACGTTGTGACCCGAACGATTCCGTTTACGCCAGCCATAACGCGGGAAAGTTGTAGATGGTATTCTGCGGGCTCGCAAGATCGACATCTCACATTTCGTGAAACCATTTTTCGTCTTCGCTCCAGGCGCGGGTGCGCCATCTTCCCACCCATGGATGCAGCGCTGGAAACAGCGCTTGAGCACGCTCGGCGAGATCGAGACGTTCGACTACGATTACATGCGCGCGGGTCGCAAGCGTCCCGATCCACTGCCGCAGCTAATCAGGCGACACCGACAAGCATTGGCCGATGTGCGCACGAAGGCCTCTGAGTCAATCTTTCTGATCGGCAAGAGCATGGGTGGTCGAGTGGCTTGTCATGTCGCGCTGGAGGAGCCGGTCAGCGGAATCATTTGCCTCGGTTACCCCCTCTGTGGGGGTGGTGATCGTGCGAAGTCGCGCGATCAGGTACTACTCGCTTTGCGAACGCCGATTCTATTCGTGCAGGGCACACGTGATCCGCTTTGCCCACTCGATTTGCTCGAGGCGGTCCGCTCAAAAATGGCGGCACCGAATTTTCTGCACATCGTCGAAGGCGCCGATCATTCGCTGCTGGTCAGGAAAAACGATCTCGCGACCGAAACTCAGGCGGATGTCGATCGAACCATCATGGACGCAATTAGCCATTTTGCTCCACCACGGAAGAGTTCACAATGATCTGAGGAAATCGAATTGAACGTCGTTTGGGGCAGGATGCACACTGAACGCAACGGCAGGCCGAAGTGCTATGGAAACCCCGTTGAGTCCCCTCGAATTCGCGCGTCGCACGCGTGCGCTCTACCCGGAGCGAGATGCCGTGGTAGATGGCGATTTGCGCTTGAATTATCAGAAATTCTTCAGCCGATGTGATCGCTGGTCTGCGGCATTGCAGACACTCGGCGTGAAAGAAGGTGACCGTGTCGCTTACATCGCACCGAACACTCACGCGCAATTGGAATCGTTTTACGCGATCCCGCAGATCGGCGCAGTGCTCGTTCCGATCAACTATCGGTTAACGGCGGACGATTTCGCGTATCTGATCACTCACAGCGGCGCGCGGATGGTATGCGCAGATGCGGGTTATCTGGACGCGGTCGACAGTGTTCGATCACAAATCCCTGACGTATCGTCCTTCGTCGCGCTGGAAGGTGAGAAGGAGGGCTGGTTGAATTATGAGTCGCTCGTCGCCGAAGCGCCGCAGGACTTCCGGCGGCCGGCTATCAAGGAAACCGATCTGCTGACGATCAATTATACCAGCGGCACTACTTCGCGGCCAAAGGGCGTGATGATCACGCACCGAAACGCTTATATCAATGTGATAGGGACGCTGCTTCATCATCCGATGACCGTGTCGGATCGGTATCTCTGGACCTTGCCAATGTTTCACGCCAACGGATGGACGTTCGTCTGGACGGTAACGGCCGCGGGCGCGGCGCATATTTGCTTACGAAAAGTCGAACCCGCCGCCGTGTTCGAGAAAATTAAGCAAGACTGCGTGACGGTGCTCTGCGCGGCGCCGACCGTGCTTATCAGCATCGCTCATGCGCCGGAAAAACTGAGGCGTGAAGCGCCTGCCGGCCTTCGCATCGTCACGGCCGGTGCGCCGCCAGCCGCGGCAACCATTGAGCGTATCGAGGGAGACCTCGGCTGGACGATTACTCAAGCCTATGGCCTGACTGAGACCTCCCCTTTTATCACTATTTGCGAATCGCGACCTGAACACGAGCGGCTTTCGTGTGCAGAGCGGTCCGTAATTAAGGCCTGTCAAGGCGTGGAGCTACTTACATCGGGAGAACTTCGTGTGGTCAACGAAGAAGGAAACGACGTTCCGCGGGATGGCGCAACGATCGGCGAAATTATCGTCCGCGGGAACGCGGTTATGAAAGGCTATTATAACGATCCCGAGGCAACGACTGAAGTAATGCGCAATGGTTGGTTTCATACCGGAGATGCCGCCGTCGTCCATCCCAATAGCTACGTCGAGATTCAAGATCGCCTGAAAGACGTGATCATCAGCGGCGGTGAAAATATTTCATCCGTAGAAGTGGAGGGCGTATTGCTGCGACACCCAGCCGTCCAAGAGGTTGCAGTTGTCGGACTTCCACATGAGCGCTGGGGAGAAGCGCCGCATGCATTTGTAGTCTTGAAAGCAGGAGCTGACGCGAGCGAAACCGAACTGCGCGACTTTGCGCGCAACCACCTCGCACACTTCAAGGCTCCACATACCATTCGGTTTCTTCCGGAACTTCCGAAGACAGCGACTGGCAAAGTTCAAAAGTATGTCCTGCGCGGTAGACCGGCGATCTCGAAACAATGATCGCGCTGCAGGAATGCCATCTAGTACGTGGGGCAACAACAAGACGCGGCGCTCCAACTGTGTACAGTCAGCGACTTTCAAGTCGCAAGATCGAGAATCAGCGGTCGATCAACTCAGCGGCAGCCAGTTTCCGGCTTGTGCCGCTGGCTTCGTGCCGTTGAGCGAAAGATAAGTGTATTCCTGCAAAAGCCGCTCGTAGTCGGAGAGGAGTTTCATCGCGTCGTTAGGTTTGAGGCGGTCGCTCTTAATCGCGGCGTCGACCTGTGTTTTCAGCAGGCGCAT
>DASQXY010000045.1:0-15454 GCA_035639455.1 Chthoniobacterales bacterium
TCGCACATCGTGCAGGATGGCCGCGCCGAAACGATTTCGCGTCGTGATCGCGTTTGCCGCGTTGTATCTGATCTGGGGCTCAACGTATCTCGGCATCCTCTTCGCGATCCAATCAATCCCACCGTTCCTGATGGCCGGCGCCCGATTCTTCCTGGCCGGATTAATCATGTTCGGAATCGCGCGAACGCAAGGGCCGCTAAAATCTACGTGGTCTGAGTGGCGCGCCTCGCTGATCGTCGGCGCATGCCTTCTCCTGTGCGGCAACGGCGGGGTCACCATTTCCGAAAAATACATTGCTTCAGGTCTGGCGAGTCTCATCGTCGCGACCGTTCCCATTTACATGACGCTGCTCAGTTGGCTGACCGCGGCAACGACACGTCCAAAACCGATTGTCTGGGTTGCACTAGCCAGTGGGTTCGCCGGCGTGGCGCTGTTGCTCGGCCCAGCATTGCAATTCTCCGACGCGAATAGCAGTCGCGCGGCGATTGGCATGTCAATCTTGCTGGTCTCTGCTTTCATTTGGTCGGCTGGTTCGCTTTACTCGCGGCGCGCACACCATCCCGCGTCACCCTTCCTCGCAGCGGCCCAGCAAATGTTCTGCGGTGGTCTGTTATTGATGCTGGTCGCAGTCGCGACCGGCGAGCCGCAGCGGTTTGATCCCGGCAACATCTCGATATTGTCAATCGGCGCGTTCATCTATCTCGTGCTCATTGGCGCCGTTGTCGGCTACACGGCTTACTTTTGGTTACTGCGACACTGCGATCCGGCAAAGGTATCCACGTACGCCTACGTCAATCCGATTGTGGCCGTGCTGCTCGGCGCGTTGTTCGCCGGTGAAAGCTTGACTCTGCAAACCTTGCTCGCGGCAGCATTGATCATCGGATCGGTGGCATTGATCATCACCGTGCAGCAGCTAAGACCGAAAGCGGCGCCACCGATTGCGGCGGCAGTCGAAGTGGAATGCGCGAGATGAACACTGAAGCGCAAACTGACGGCGCACGAGATCGACAGGAAACGGTCGAGGTCGTCAAGCGCAATTGGCGCGCGGAAGTGGAAACGGCGCAAGTGTATCGCGAGCTGGCCGGACGAGAAGCGGATGACAAACGCAAAGGCATTCTGCTGCGTATGGCTGAAGCAGAGGAGCGCCACGCGCAACGGTGGGCCAAGAAACTTGTCGACCTTGGCGAGTCGGTGCCGACGTTGCCGGATTCGCTTGGCCGACGTTTCAAATACTGGCTCAACCGCGCGCTCGGCACCGAGATTGCCATTCGCCGAATGGAAGCGGCCGAAGAGAAACACGAGCGAGAATTCCACGCGCAGCGCGAGCGCGCTCTGGCCAAAGAAGGAGATGTGCAGGAATTTTTGCGGAGCAGCGCGCTGGAGGAAAAAGTGCACGCGCGCGCCTTGCAATCCATGGTGCCGCAGCTCGGGCCGCGGACCGTCCTCGACACGATTCTTAAACGCGAGCGCTGGCATGGCCGTGGCGGCAGCTGGGTCGCGGACGCGATCTACGGCGTGAACGACGGACTGGGCGCGGTTTTCGGAATCGTTTCCGGCGTCGCCGGCGCGACGAACAATCAGCAGCATTACATCCTCATCTCCGGCCTCGCCGGGATGATTGCGTCGTCGTTGTCGATGGGAGCGGGCGCGTACCTCGCGGTGAAAAGCGAAGCGGAAGTTTACGAAGCTGAAATCGCGCGCGAGAAGGCCGAAGTACAAGAAAATCCGGAGGAAGAAATCGAAGAGATGTCGCTCTTCTATCAACTCCAGGGATTCAGCCCTGAAGAAGCGCAACGAATGGCGGAGCGCCTCGGCGAAAACCCGGACCAACTCGTGCAGGCGATGGCGCAGAGCGAGCTCGGCTTATCGGAACACCGATTCCCATCGCCGTGGAAATCGTCAGCCTCGGCCGCGATCTCCACGGCCATCGGCGCATTCATCCCGATTATTCCGTTCTTCCTTATGAGCGGACTCGCCGCGGTCGTGGCGGCGTTTGCGATCAGCATCATCGCGCATTTCGCCGTCGGCGCAGTCAAATCGCTGATCACACTGCGCTCCTGGTGGGCGTCCGGCTTAGAAATGACCATCGTCGGCGTGATCGAGGCCGCTGTGACTTACGCTCTCGGCGTCGCCTTCGGCGCAATCAGTTAGGACTGAGCAGTGACAAACCGCCCATCATGCTCGGGCCGAAGAAGCTTTGGAGGTAAGGGGATTCGAACCCCTGGCCTTCTCATTGCGAACGAGACGCTCTACCAACTGAGCTATACCCCCGCCGACCCGGCCAGCAAACTATCGCGGAGAAGAGATTTCTCATCAAGCGTTGTTGTCTCGACACCTTGGCCCAATCGCGGCGTCGACCAGGCGTGAAATAGTAATCGATACTGCTCTGCGTGCCGAACGGCATTGTTCATTCCGCTGAACGTGGACAATAGCGCGGCCATTGACGCGGCAATGCAGGATATTCTCAGCTGCTATCCATCCTAGCACGGGGCAGCCTGTCACGTTGCCTCAGCTCGGGCACACGTGAAGAAAATTCGACTCGCAAACGTCGATCTGTGCAGGCTCACACTGTCGAGCGAGCATGAAACCGAAAAGTTTGTTCACTTTCGTCTGCATCGCGGTCACGTGTGTTCCCTTAGCGACTTTCGCGGCGGGGAAAAGCTTATCATCCCCATCTGCTGCGCCGGACAAAGGCACACGACCGCTGCCCTTTCACGAGATGATTTCGGCAGTGGATCGGGGCGCCAAGACGTTCACGCTCACAAGCAAGAAAATGTCGCGAATGTTTAAGATCACGGAAAAAACTGTAATCACAAAAGGCGCAGCTCCCGCGACGGTGAAGGATATCACCGCGAATCAGGAAGCGAGTGGCTCGTACTGGAAACGTGCCGACGGCACATTTGAAGCAAAAAACGTCAAGCTCGGACCGATGACGAAGTCGAAGTCGCCGACCCCCTCACCGGCGGTATAGTGCCGCACCAGATACTAAAGGCGAAGTGGCGCAAGTTTCCAACTTGCGCGCCATAAATTAGAATTTGGAAATTGCAGTACGCTCACTCGCCTGCCGCTTTCAGCGCCGCCTTCAGATCGACAACAAAATGGGCGTACTCCCGGTCGCGTGAGACTTCATCCGGCTGACGTAACAATGATGACGGATGCACAGTCGCCACCACCTTTGGCGCCAGTTTCGAGGACAACACTTTGCCACGGTCGCGCATGACGCGGAAAGAAGGCCCAAAGAACGCCTGGCCGGCGGTTGATCCCAGACATACGACAAGCTTCGGTTTCACCAGGCGCATCTCCGCCTCTAGCCACGGGCGGCACGCCGCAATCTCGCGGGAGTTCGGCTTCTGGTGGATGCGACGTTTGCCGCGCGGCTCCCATTTGAAATGCTTAACCGCATTGGTGACGTAAACTTCATCGCGATTAATGCCAGCCTCGGCCAAGGCGCGATCAAGAATTTTTCCCGCCGGACCCACGAACGGTTTCCCCGCGACATCTTCGTAATCCCCCGGTTGCTCGCCCACGAGCATGATCGGAGCACGCTTTGGCCCTTCACCGAAGACGGTCTGCGTGGCGCGCTTGTAAAGGTGACACGCAGTGCAACTCCGTGCCGCCTCCCGCGCGGCTGACAAGCTGGTTGTCTGCGGCACCGGTGCCGGTCGCCACGTTTGCTCGCTCGCGTTCGCCATTCTGCGCCAGTATACAAAGGTCGCGCGCGCTTCGTTTCCAGAACAAACTTCAGAGCGGTGCGCGCGGTGACATGCCGACTTTAGAAACCGAGCGTCTGATACTGCGCCCATTTCGCGAGGACGATCTCGACCGATTGGCCGAGCTGTTCGCAAATCCCGATTTCATGCGCTTCTCGTTAGGCCGCTACACACGCGAGCAGACCGCCGGGTTTGTGGACAAAATCATCGGCTGGCAACGCGCCGGTTTACCTTCCTTGTTTGCAGTGGAGCTCAAACCTGAGCGCCCGCTCCTGGGCTACTGCGGTTTCTTTCATCATCCGCCGGAAGTCACGACTGACGTCGAGATCGGCTATCGTTTGCATCCCGGCTACTGGAACCGCGGCCTCATGACAGAGGCGGCGCGCGCCGTGCGCGATCATGCGTTCCGCGATTTGCAACTGCCCCGCGTCATTTCGCTGGTGCATCCGGAGAACATCGGATCGCGCCGCGTTGCCGAGAAAAATGGAATGACAGTCGAAAAGCAGATCATCTTTCGAGGTTTTCCAACACTGGTGTTTGCAATTGGGCGGGAGCAATGGCTGGCGCAGCATGCCGCTGCATGAATTCACGCGCCAGCCGACGATAAGCGTCCGCGCCAGCTCCGCGTGGATGGTATTCGAGCACCGATTTCCCAAAGCTCGGCGCTTCGCTCAACCGCACGGTGCGCGGGATGACCGTGTCGTAAACCCGCTCAGAAAAGTGCTGGCGCACTTCGGCCACGACTTGCGCGCTCAGGTTCGTGCGGCTGTCGTACATCGTCATTACAATCCCGCCGATCTGCAGGTTAGCGTTCGCGCCAGAATCGCGCACCTGCTCGACCACGCGCACGATTTTCACCAGTCCTTCGAGCGCGAAATACTCGCACTGGATCGGCGTCAGGGTTTCGTCTGCGGCGGCGAGCGCGTTCGTCATTAGGATTCCGAGCGACGGCGGGCAATCGAGAAAGATGAAATCGAATGTCTCGTCGGAGCGCAAGATCGACAATGTCTCGACCAGGCGGGTGAGATGATTTTCCATTCGCGCGATTTCGACTTCGGCGCCAGCGAGATCGAGATCGGCCGGGATCACGAACAGTCGCTCAAGGCGTGTCGGAACGATTTTGTCAGCGGCGGACGCGCCGCCCAGCAGCGCTTCGTACAAACTCTCGCCCTGTAGCTCCGCCAATCCCAGCGCGCTCGTCGCGTTCGCTTGTGGATCAAGATCGACAAGCAAGATGCGATGGCCGAGCTCTGCGAGCGCCCAGCCCAAGTTCACCGCCGTTGTCGTTTTTCCCACGCCGCCTTTCTGGTTAGCGATGGCAACGATTTTCATGCGGTGCGAGAGTTTCGTTCGAAAGAAAAAGTTCGCGATGGCGAAGGCGCCATCGTGAGCACGCGCGGCGCGTGCGCTCCCGAGAACAATCGATCGCGACGATTTTCATCGCGCCGGGACGATCAACGTGCGCAGCTCGAACGTGCGGCGCCCGTCCGGCTCACGCCAGAGCAGCTGATCCGGAGTCGGCAACATCTCTGTGACCTCGAGGTCGCCCCATTTGCTGAGCCACCGGTGGAAAATTTCCATAAACAAGTAGCTCTCGAGATCGACAAATACAGGCTTGGTATCCTTGTCGCGGGCTTCGGCACCGCTACGGCGGAGCGCCTGCTCGGTTGGCCGGATGTAAACGAACCGGGGCAGATCGCGCTCGGCGCGTAATCGTTCGACAGCGACAAGCAGATCGCGTGAAATGCCCTTGTAGTTTCCGGACCCGAATTCCTCCTGTCGCACCACCCATGCACGCCGCTGCACGATCACTTTACCACAGCGCAAGCGCGGCATCTGCGGCTCCATTCCGAATTGAAACGGATGAAAGCCGAGCGGAATGATCCAGCCACGCACGACTGAGCCGAGGTACTCACGCGAGCCGACTTTTCGAACGCAAACGTCACCGCTCACTTGATCGACATATACTTCCGCGTCGGCTGGGTGAACGCTCGGCCAAGCCCGGTTGCCACGCTGTGGCGCGACAAAGTTGCACGCGCCGCGCGGAGCGTCGAACAGGTGCACGGCCGTCGTGGCGGTGAAATCGGCAACGTAGAGTCCGAAATGCAGATGAGGGCGGCCGAATGTTGTCGCCGCCAGAGACTCGGACAATTGCTCTTTGTCGGGGCAGCACCAGTAAAATCCGTGTTGCAGGAGCGCGAGGGGCGGATGCAGTTCGGCCAGAATCCATTGGTATTCGCCGCGCCCCACCGCCTCGACTGATTCCGCGGCCAGCTGCAAGTCTGCGGACGGATAGGTGTATTCGTCGAACGTTTCGTATTTGAAGCTGTCGCGGATGAAATGGCAATCGGCAGGCGTGAGTTCGTACTCTGCTCTGTCCGCGTGAGGCCTCATGCGCTGGCGAAACGCGGTTTTCACTTCCTGAAATGCGATGTGCGCGAGCGTGACCAGTCCCGCGCCTGTCAACGGCAGATTCGCTTTTTCACACGCGCGCAGAAATGCCGGGAACGGCACGGCTGCATTTTGCTTGATCGACATCTCCTCAAGCACGGCGCGCAACCCGGCGGCGACACGGCTCGCAACGAAGGCGTAGTTGTCGCGCCAGAGATCAATCCATGGCGCAGCAGCGACCGCCGCTTCGTTGATCAACTCTGGGGCAATCTCGAACCCGCAATCGCGATAACATTCCTCCCCGATCGGATTAATCGCGGAGTAGAGCGATCGGTCCGCAGTTGCTCGAGTCGAGCCAAGCTCTTGCAAGCGCGCGCGCGCTTCGGACATGAGCTTCGCGCGAGCAGCGGTGTCAGTTTGCTGGACGAATTGCTGAGGCAGCGCGGCGATTGGCTGAAGCAAACTCAGCCATTGGTTGCGCGCCGCTCCATCACGCCAGCGCTTCACATCCTGCACCAGAACATCGAATGCATGCGGCTCGAGAGCCGGCACTTCGATTCTCCAGCGGACAATTCGTTGCTCGGCAAGTTCCGACAGTAACTTGAAATCGACGCCTAACGAATGAGCTGGCGTGCAACCGTCGCACCGCTGGAGTAATTCAACCGTTGCGGCGTCAAGTTGCAAACTTTCACCGGTCTCGGTGAAAACAACCCGATCTTTCTCGATCCCCACGTTGGGGTGAAGGCGTGGCGCAAGCTCAATACGGAGTTGCGGGTCGCTGTTTAAAGCGGCAGCCACACCATGTGCTGTCCAGCGTTCGAGAAACGATTCGCGCTCTGTTGTGCCTGGCGTGGGCCGGAGCGTCACGGCTGGCAGGTTCTTCTTCGCGAGGGCGGAACCGTTCGCCGGCGCATCGATTTTGCCCCAGCTACAGGGACCGAATTCGCTTAAGGAATCGTTTTTCGCGCAGATCCGCTGTAAATAAAGAACGAGCGAGCGCTCACGCGCTCGCGCATCCTTGTTCCGGCGCGGGACGCGGTCGGTTGCGGCGGGTTGAGTCAAGAACCCGATGAAGCGTTGGCCGACGCCTTCGGAAGCAAACACCAGGTATCGCGGCAGCACAGTGCGCGCTGAGGCGAGAAGAGCGGCGCGCGCAGCATTGACCTCTCGTTCAAGCGTCTCCTGCAGCTGCAATTCGCGGGCACCATTCTCGTTCGGTCTAACCAGCAACTCGCGCGCGACAGTGCATGTCTTGGGCGTAGCGAGTCCTCGAAGGTGATCGAATGGAACACCGGCCAGCCGGATCAGAAAAATCGGAGCGACTTGATATGACGCCGCCACACAGGCAACGAAGCGAAACGGGCTAGACCTGACAAGCGAAACGTGCGGTCAGATTCAAGTCCCTTCTCCCCATTGACGAACGTTGTAGCGTGCGCTGTCTCAGCGCATCAGATCCGCCACGTCGCAATAGCCTCCACTGAGGATAGCGCATGCTACAATCCGAAAAGCTACGGCGCGCTATTGCGCGAGGGGCAAACGAATGGTGAAAGTGGTGCCTTTACCCGGAGTGCTGTCGACCTTGATCGAGCCGTTGTGGTCCTCAATGACTTTCTTGGCGATATAGAGGCCCAGCCCGGTGCCGTGCTTTGACTGTTTCGTCGTGAAATACGGATCGAAAATTTTGTTTATCTCCGTCGGCGCGATTCCCGGGCCGTTGTCTTCGACGCAAAGATCCACATAAAAGTCTTTCGCGGTACAGCTGATGGTGACGGCGCCTTTTGTCTCGGCCGACGCTTGCACGGCATTGATCACGATGTTGTGAATGGCACGCTTAATCTGAACGGCGTCGCCTTTGAGGGTGCAGGGCTCGGTGCAAACGTTCGCCTGCAATTGCACCCCGTGCTGCATCGCCATTGCGCTGACTGCCTTCACAACTTCATGGACGATCGCCGAAACCGAAATGATCGGCCGCGGTAGTGCTTCGACGCTCCCGTAACTCTGCCACATCGTCAGAAGCTCACGGCAGAGCCGGACGTTCTCTTCGATAATGCTCAGCTCCTTGATGGATGCGGCGGTTTGCCCGGTTTGCCCGTTTTCAGAACCCTCGAGCTTTTTCGCGAGCAGTTGGACGTAACCCCAGACTATGGTAAGCGGGTTTCCTAAATCGTGAACGAACTCGGCGGATGCCTGGCCCAAGGAGGCGAGCCGCTCTTTCTGTGCGAGCTCTTTGAGCAAGCGGTTGTTCAGCTCTCGGATTTCGGCAGCCGCCCGTTCGCTTGTTCGCTGAACGCGCGTGCGTTCGACGTTCCGGCCGATGACATCGCGCATTTCGCCTGCATCGAAAGGCTTGCTGATGTAATCGTTGGCGCCAAGTCGCAACGCTTCCTTAGCTGTCTCCAGCGCGCCGAATCCAGTTAACATGATGACGGAGAGATGCGGATCGATCTCGCGGATTCTACGCAGACCTTCGATACCGCTAATCCCCGGCATCCGAATGTCCATGACAATCGTGTCGGGTTTTTTTTCCTGGAGCAGCTTGATTCCTGCTTCGACGCAGTCGGCCGTATGCACCTGATAATTGGGTTTCAAGAGCATGCGCAAACTTTCGCGTGGTCCAATTTCGTCGTCGATGACGAGGATTTGCGGCACGTCAGAGGCAGCGGTCATAGGAAGCCGCAAAAGTGAGAAGCTAGGCGCGTGCCGGAAGAGGGGCAGAAACGAAGAAACTTCCAAGCCATGCGGAGCGGCAGCCGAAGGTTGGATAGAAATAACTGGCGCGCAAGCTACAAGTTGTGAATAAGTAGCCGATTCGGTGAATGAGTGGCGCCGAATCGAGCCGAAAGCAGAATGAGTGGATTTTATGTAGCCCCTAGAATGCGGCCCGTCGCCTCCCCGTGTCAGCGAAGATCGACAACTGCCTGGCAAAACTGAACACGCCCGCCGCGCGCCGCGCTCAATCCGCCTCCGAGCAGTTCGCAACCACGCATCTCCGTTTCCGTAAGTAAAAGCATGAAGCGAAATCGTGTCGTGGTCACAGGCATGGGGATTTTAGCCCCGAACGGCAATGGACTGGAGGCTTTTTGGAAATCACTTCTAGCGGGCGAAAGCGGTGTCGGACCCATAACGCTGTTTGATGCGAGCGAGTTCAAAAGCCGCATCGCGGGCGAAGTGAAGAACTTCGACCCGTTGGAATACATGCCGACAGAATGGAAGCCACACCGCATGGCGCGGCACACGAAACTTGCTTATGCGGCAACACGAATGGCTCTTAAGCATGCCGATCTCGATCCGGGCGATCACCGTACGACTGTTTTGCCCATTTGCATTGGAGTGAGTACCGGCGGGTTCGACGTCATGGAACACGGATTCCGCCAACTGCAGAGTTATGGACCAGCGCGCATAAGCTCTGCAATTGCACCGAACTGTCTGCCGCAAGCTGCCGCGAATTTGATCGCCCAAAAGCTTGGCATGGAAACGCATGTGCTCACCATCTCTTCCGCATGTCGCTCCGGGCTTGATGCCATTGCTTCGGCTGCATCGCGAATCAGTTCTGGGGAGGCAGAGATCGCCATTGGTGGCGGCACTGATGCTGCCATCGCACCGTTGGCGATGGCCACTTTGACTTCGGCTGGTCTCAGTTCTGTTTCGAACGCGGATCCCAGCCGTGCCAGCAGACCTTATGATTCGGCGCGCGACTCTGGCGTGATTTCCGAAGGCGCCGGCATAGTCGTTTTGGAAAACCTCGACTATGCGATCGCGCGGGGGGCGGTACCATACTTAGAGATCACCGGCTACGCTGCTCAGACGGACCACGATCCTGATGACCCATGTAGCGGGCTCGAGCCGGCGATGCGCCTCGCACTAGCCAACGCATCCCATCGTACTCAAGACATCGACTACATCTGTGCGTACGGGCCGGGGCACCCGGTGCTCGATGTCGCCGAGGTGCGGATGATCCGCCGCGTCTTCGGCACAACTGCCGATAATATCCCCGTCAGCTCCATTAAAGGTGTGACCGGTAATCCTCTGGCCGCGACGGGTCCAATTCAACTAATCACCTGCGCGCTTGCGTTTAAGCACAACACAATTCCACCAACCATAAATCTCGAGTCCCCTGGGAGCGATTGCGATTTGGACTTCGTCCCAGCGAGACCGAGAAAAGCACGGCTTAACTGTGCGTTGATCAACGTCCGGGGTCTGGGCGGTGGCAATAGCAGCATGGTAGTGGAGCGCGTTCCAGAGGACACAATAACAGCATGCATTACGACCGATAACGGCGTCGGGTTAAACGCCATCTCCGCGGAATGAGCAGCGCGACAGTTCCAACTCTGGTGGCGCTGACCGTTCAGGTAGGAATCGGTCTGGCTGTATTTCAAGCTAATCGCCATCGGCTAGCGAACCAATGCTTCGTGCTGCTTTCGCTGGCGATTGTGGCGTGGCTCGGCAGTCTCTACTTAGCATTTGTAGCGAGCACTCCTGAGATAGCGGAATTCGCGATCCGGCAAGCTTCGGCGAGCGGCGCGCTATACCTGGCGATGTTCAATCTCATTCGCCTGTCCATTCGACAGAAGCCGCAGGGTTGGCGCGATATTTTTCGACATTCGAAAACTTGGCTGGTGGCCACAGCAGGCATCGTCATCCTTTGCCAAACAAAACTCTTTCTAAAGGGCGCACAAATACACGCCCCCGGAACAGGAGCTCCGACCCCAGTCTACGGAGAGGGGATTAACCTTTACGCGATCTACTTTGTCGTAGCTCTTATCGTCCTCGTTATCAGTTATTGGCGCGACATAAGAATAACGAGCGGTGGTGAGCGCGCCGAACTCACATTCATCCTGATTGGCGGCATTGCAGGGACGATCTTATCGCTGCTGCTGACGTTCGTTCTGGGTACTTTTGTTGACCAATCGCGGTTGATCTGGTTCGCGCCATTTCGGATCATTATTTTTAGCCTAATCATCGCCTACGGCATCGCCACGCGGAAAATCCTCGAGGTCGGCTTTTTTTTGCGAAGGACGATGGCTTACGTCCTCCTCGTCGTTTATCTGCTCCTTCTCTACAGCTGCGTCTGGTCGCTTGTAGACACAGTGTTTGCGCCGCTCGTACCGAACGATGCCAAGTCGCTTGCGCACGTCGCGGCCGCGCTTGTTGTGGCGTTCGCAATGGCCCCGGCGCGGGGAATCTCACAGCGTTTAGCCGATCGGCTCTTGGTCGGATCGCACCGACTGGACTTTCAGGCAACGATGAAGCAAGCGGCCGCGATTCTGCAGTCGGTGACGACGGTTGCAGACCTCCTGCAACGTTTTGGCGAAACAATCGCCGACGCTGTCGAAACCGATCGCGTGTTCATTCTGTTGCCGGACAAGAGCGGCTTTTCGCAACAATATCCGCCGGTGGAATCTGGCTCGCGCTATCGGCTGCAAATCACGCGTGACCAGCCGACGATCACGCAATTGGAATCCAATCGCGAACCGATCGTTATGCACGAGCTGCATCGCACACACCTCACGCCGCGATTGCAACGCGTCATGCGCCAGCTCGATTCGCTGCAGATCGCGGTCGCGATGGGAATTTTCGCGCGCGATCAGCTTGCCGGAGTGCTGTTGCTTGGTCCACGCAAGTCCGGGCGCATTTACGGGACCGTCGAGCAGAACGCGCTGCAAGTCCTCTGCGGCCAGCTCGCGGTCGCAATCGAGAACGCGGAGCTGTTCACGGAAGTGCAAAACGCGAAAATTTACAACGAGACATTGCTGCAAAATTTGACGAGCGGCGTGATCGCGGTCGGCACGGACGAGCGGATCACAGTATTCAACAATGAGGCGGGGGAGATCACACGGCTCAACTCGCAAAAGATGCTCGACCGCCCACTCGACGAGCTGCCCGATCAATTGCGCGAGCCGTTGCGCCGCACATTGCGGACCGGTGAAAGCCAGGAGAACCAAGAGCTGGCGCTCGAGTCGGGCCGAGATGGCCTCGTGATCCGAGCAAGCACATCGATCTTTCACGGCCAAGATGGACAAGTTCTCGGCGCGCTGATGCTTTTGACCGATATCACTGCGATCAGACGTCTGGAGTTGCAAATTCGCCGCAGCGACCGGCTGGCCAGCCTCGGCACGCTTTCGGCCGGCATGGCGCACGAAATCAAAAACCCGCTCGTCTCGATCAAAACCTTCGCACAACTGCTACCCGAGCGTTATCAGGACTCGGATTTCCGCGAAACCTTCTCCAATCTTATCGGCCACGAGATTGACCGCATCGATTCACTCGTGAACCAGTTGCTGCGGTTTGCGCGCCCGGCCAAGCCGCACCTTAAGCCGAGGCACGTTCACGAGATTCTGGACAAATCGCTCACGCTGATTGGTCACCGTCTGTTCCAGAAAGAGATTAAATTGACTCGGCAATGGGAGGCGGATGTTGATACAATCCGGGCGGATGCCGACCAGCTCGAACAGGTGTTTCTCAACTTTTTCCTCAACGCCATAGATGCGATGAAACGCGGCGGTGAGCTGACCGTGAGCACACATATTTGCACCGGCGAAGAGTTGGTGACGGCGCTGGCGCATGGCAACGGCGACGGCAGCGCCGTTGAGCAAGAGGTGCTGCGAATCACGATCCGCGACACGGGCGAAGGCATCCGCAGCGAAGATCTGCCGCACGTGTTTGATCCGTTTTTCTCGACGAAAGATTATGGGACGGGTTTGGGTTTATCGGTGGTGCACGGGATCGTTCAGGAACACGGGGGCCAAATCGAGGTGGAGAGCGAACTGAAAAAAGGCACCGCGTTCCACATTTTGCTGCCGCTGGTGCGGTTTGACAGCAAGGTGGCCGCGGCATGATCCCGACACCAGTTTGCGTCCTCTATACACGAGACCCTGACCTTCTGCGGCGAGTAAAAGCGTTTCTCCGCAGTATGGCGCAGCTCCGCCACGTCTCGGACGTAGAGCGGCTCGAGCCGGTGTTGCAGCAAAACAGCCCGGCCCTCTTAATTGTCGATCTTCGTGACAAAGAAAGCCGCGACGTGCTCGAGCAGGTCCAACAGGATCGATCGAATGTTGTGGTGATCGCGCTCGGTATTCCCCGATCCGAACCGCTGCGCGAAGCGGAGCAAAGCGGAATCTACGCGGCCGAAAATGTGCAGCTTGATCGGCAACACTTCCAAGCACTGGCCGCGCGGGCGTTCGATTATCTCAGACTTCTGCAAGAGAACCGGGAGTTACGCGAGGAATCGACCGGCACTGCGCTCAACCACCCGTTGAGCGCGGTCGATATTGTATCGGAACGAAACGCGCCACCTACGCTGCCACTGCTGCGACTACCTCGCGTGTTTCGCAGGTTCGACAACGTCGACGAGCTGCTGGTCAATGTCGTCGAAGACGCTGCCTACGCGGCGGGCGTGACCCGCGTTGGGATTTTCTCAAAAATCCGCAAAGGCGATCGGTTTCGGCTTCGCGCCGGACTGCGTTGCCTTCCGGAAACATCCGAAGTGGATTTCGGTAGTCGCGACCCACTCGTGCGCTGGTTTGAGCGGCACGCGCATTTGATCGACAGGAGAAATGTCGCAGAAACCGCCGAACGCGCCGAGCGCTCACTGTTGCGCCGCAGTCTCGACACATTTGGAGCAGAGGTGATCGTGCCTTTGTACGCGCGCGGCCGCATTACCGGCTGGATCTTCTTCGGCCATCGTGTCACTGGCCAACCGTTCAGTGCATCAGATCTCGAACGGGTGATGATTTTGGCGGAGCACGTCTCGACCGTGCTTGAAAATGCGCTGCTTTACGAAGAGACGACGCTGCAAAAGACACTCGCGGAAACTTTGCTCAAAGCGATTCCACCGGGAATCGCGGCGACCGATGAACAAGGCATTATCCGCTGGTTCAATCCGGCAGCCGAACAGATTCTCGGAATCCCAAGCAAGGAAGTTCTGGAGAAACCAGTTGAAGCGGCGGGGAGCAGGCTCGCCGGGTTGGTTCGCCAGACACTCGACGCGAAAACCAATCTGCCAACGGAACGATGGATTGATCACCGAACGCGGCGTTCGTTACTCGTGGAAACGCGCTACCTCGCCGACGAAAGTAGACCGCTGGGCGCCGTCGCCGTCGTGCACGATCTTACTACCGAGCAAAGCCTCCGCGAAAAAGAAGCGCTCGTCGATCGCGCCGCCTTTTGGACCGATCTGGCCGCAAGCATGTCGCACGAAATCCGGAACCCGCTCGTCGCGATTAAAACGTTTGCGCAACTCTTACCCGAGCGTTTCGACGACTCCGACTTCCGGCAGCAATTCAATGAGATTGTAGTGAGGGAGATTGAGCGGTTGGATAAAATCATCACGCAAATCAACAACTTTGCGCATCCACCGGAGCTGGTGATGAAGCCGCTGGACGTGCGTGCGCCGGTAAAAAAGGCGCTCGAGATCGCGCGGGAGCGTTACGGCGCGAACGGCGACGTGCAAGTAGAAATGTCGCTGCCGAATGACTTGCCGAAAATCGTTGGAGACGAAATCGCCTTGGCAGAAGCTTTCGCCCACTTGGTTGCTAACGCAGCCGAGGCGCTTTCCGGAAGACCAAAACCGCGGATCACGCTCGCGGCAAGGCCGATTCGCGAAGGTAAACGGACACGTGGCGTGCTCGTCACCGTGCGCGACAACGGCAGAGGCATCGATCCCGGTTTGAAGGAAAAGATCTTTTCGCCCTTTTGCACGACGAAAGCGCGGGGGATGGGCTTGGGCCTGCCGATCGTCAAGCGGACCGTATTCGATCACAATGGCCGCGTCGATGTGGAATCGACTCCGCAGGGCACGCAGGTCAATGTGGTTTTGCCGATAACGCCGAACGGCAACGGCTAAATTTCGGATTTTGGATTTCGGATTTCGGATTTAGCTTCGACGGCGTCAACCTCCAAACCGGAGCGGCATGATTGTCACCACGGCTCAACTCTACAGGGTCGCCTACAAAAAATTCGCCATCGGCGCTTACAACATTAACAACCTCGAACAATGCATGGGTCTCTTTCGCGGCAACATGCAGAGCAAAGCGCCGTTCATCATCCAGCTCTCCAAAGGCGCGCGCACATATACGGACAAACTGATGCTCGAGGCGATCATCCGCACGGCCGGAGAGATTTTCCCAGAAGCCATCTTCGCGGTGCACCTCGATCACGGCGACGAAGCGACTTGCTATGACTGCATCGATTCCGGTTTTTACAGCTCGGTCATGATTGACTCGAGTCAGGAGCCGTTTGCGGAGAACGTGGCCATCACCAAGCGCGTGGTCGATCGCGCGCACACCAAAGGCATCAGCGTGGAAGCGGAGCTGGGAACGCTCGGCGGCGTCGAGGAAGACATCAAAGTAGAAGAG
>DASQXY010000046.1:0-2408 GCA_035639455.1 Chthoniobacterales bacterium
TCGAGATCGTAATCGGCTGGTTGGTACGGCGCTTGATGTAATCAGAGATGCCCAACGCGCTCTTTGCGTTTTGCCGGTCCACCGCCACGACTGTGTCGCCCTTTTGTAAACCGGCCCGTGCCGCCGGGCTGTTTTCCACGACGAAACCAATGCTCGGGTGTCCAGGCTCAAACGGCACGCGGCGCTTGGTTCCGCTGTGCTCCACTGTGAGGGTCAATGCGGCGTTCGGATGATCGCGAATGTAATCGGCGACGCCGAGAATGTGGTGGAGACGCTGCCCATTAATCTCAGTGATCACATCCCCCGGCTGCAAGCCGGCTTTGGCAGCTGGACTCTCCGGCTCGACTTTTCCCACGACGGGCGTTTCGGCCGGCAGGATTTCGATCTGCCGGAAACTTTTGCGCATCCACGGCTTCGTTTCGGGAATGATCGGGCGCGCTTCGACCGTTTTAATTTCCGTGTGGCCGTTCACCGTTCGCTCGAACGTGATCGGAATCGTGTCGCCTTCGCTGCGAATGATCCGCCAGGTGATGCTATCAGCGCCCATCCCGGCAAAACGAGTCACGCGGTGGCCGTCGAGCGCCAGGATCTTGTCGCCCGCGCGCAATCCGGCCGCTGCGGCCGGCGATTCGGGCATAACATACCCAATCGTGGTTGTCGCCTCCGACTCCGTGACCGGTCGACCGATTCCCCAGATGATGATCGCAAAAACCACCGCAAGCAGAAAACTGAACAGCGGTCCAGCAAATGCGACGATGACCTTATCGAGCGCCGAAATGCGCGGCAGCTTCGCGCGATCAATATCGGCTTTGCCCTCGATGATGTCCATCGGCGCGAGCTGCGGCAACGCCACGAAACCGCCGAAGGGCAGCGAGCCTAACGAATATTGGACGCCGTTGATTGTTTTCTTCCAGAGCGGTTTGCCGAACCAGACGCCGAACTTCTCGATGTAAAGCCCGCGCCAGCGCGCCGCGAGGAAATGCCCGACCTCATGCACGACGATGAGCAGGTTGAAGAGGACAAGAACCTCAACAATGACAAAGACGATACGCGCGACGTGCAGAAGCATAGTGGAGACGTGAATCCTGATTCGTGAGTCGTGATCCGATCGAACGGCGCGGCCGATGTAACGATTTAACGTTTTAACGATTCAACGAGTCTCGTCCCCTCCGCCCGCGCCCATTGATCAGCCTGCAATATCGTATCGAGATCCGGATGCGCAACGTTCCTGTGCGCCTGCATGACCGCGTCGACAGTCTGCCAGATTTGCGGGAAACGAATTTGTCGATCCAGGAATCCCGCGACAGCGATCTCATTCGCCGCGTTCATTACCGCGGGCAACGTGCCGCCGCTTTCGCCGGCGCGGCGCGCCAGGTTCAGGGCCGGGAAATCTTCGTAACGCGGCACTTCAAATTCCAGCTTCTTCAACGTAAAGAAATCCAGTGGCGGCAACGTGTTCGCGACGCGCTCCGGCCAGGTGATCGCGTATTGAATCGGGAAGCACATATCCGAGTAGCTCAACTGTGCCAGCGTCGAGCCGTCGGTGAATTCGACCAGTGAATGGACGATGCTTTGCGGATGAATGACCACTTCGACCTGTTTCATTTCGACGCCGAAAAGCCAGTGCGCTTCGATCATCTCCAAGCCTTTGTTGAACAGCGTCGCGGAGTCGATCGTGATCTTCGGGCCCATGTTCCAGGTCGGATGCTTCAGCGCCTGCTCAGGCGTAAGATCGACAAAGTCCTTCGCCGCCGTGGCGCGAAACGGTCCACCCGAGGCAGTCAGAATGATCCGGCGAATGTCTGACGCGCGACCATCGAGACACTGAAAAATGGCGTTATGCTCCGAATCAACCGGTAACACATGGACGCCGTTGTCCCGGGCTTCACGCATCACGATCTCCCCCGCCATGACCAGAATCTCCTTGCTCGCGACGGCGAGATCTTTACCCGCTTCAATGGCTGCCAAGGCTGGACGCAACCCGGCGGTGCCCACGATTGCGACCAGGACCATCTCGGCATTCGTTAGGCAGGCGATCTCGCGCAGGCCGACTTGGCCCGCGAAAATACGCGGCTTGTACTCAAGCGATTTTCGCAAAACGTCGATCTTGCTTTCCTCGACCAGACAAACAGCCTCCGGACGAACCTCATTCGCAGCGCGCGCCAGCTTTTCCGCATTCGTGTTCGCAGCCAGACCGACAATCTCCATCCGTTCTGGAATGTCCCGCGCCACTTTGAGCGTGCTCTCGCCGATCGAACCGGTCGCGCCCAGCACCACGACGCGTTTACGTTTCATTTCAACAGAATGAACAGAATCAACAAAATGAGTTCAGAAGGGAGCCGGCTCTGATTTTGGGAGCCGGAACTTCTTCTTAAATTGCAAACGTCCGGTTCCGAAATTTAACAGCA
>DASQXY010000047.1:0-2475 GCA_035639455.1 Chthoniobacterales bacterium
GCTCCAGCCGGTGTGCTGTCGCCGCACTGATGAGCGCGGCATTGTCCCACACAATCGTGGTGAGCGGATCGGGCAGTTCCTGGAGCCACGCGTTATTGGCGAATCGTCCATCGTACATTCGCGCGCTTGGCCGGATCAGTAAGTTCAAGCCAGATTTTCCCGCCGGTTCGTGGCTGGGTGCGGCTTGGCTCGATATTGCGACGACTGGTTGACCTGCAGGCGCTTTCCAACCCGCAACTACGCCGTCATGCACTGACTTGCGCCAGAACTTTTCGAAATCAGGTCCGCCATGTTGTGTTTGCCAGAATGCGCGCACGACATCATAGCTCGTTGCCGGTGTCTCGCCGAGTAACAGCGCCAGCAGCTCATGTCGCGAATGACCGCCAAACAGCGGCTCAATCACCGGCTGCATAATCGTTGCAGTCCCGTCTGCGGCGCACGCGTCGTCCCACGATTCCAGTTCGTGTGTTTCCGGTATATGCGATTGGCAAAGCTCCGCTGTCTCGTCGCGGTACAATCCAATGTGAACGGAGTGGGCGATTTTCGGCAGCAGCCTGCTGAATTCGCGGTCCACGGGCGCGTCGAACGCCGCATTGCTGCCGATAATCATCAGTGTCTCGACGGCTCCGCTCCGCATTTCATCTACGAGCTCGCCAAACTCATGAGCGCCGTGTTTTGAGGAAGGAATGTAATCGACAGTCGAGCCAGTGTTTTGCAGTGAATCGTTCAATGTGCGGACAGAATTCTGGATGGCCGCAGGTTCGAACTCACCAGCAATGACCACGCTTTTGCTCATGTGCGCGCGAAGATCCTGGGCGATAATTTGCGCGGCAGTTGAGCCGGCGCCCGATTGCAGGTCGCGTGCGAATTGCTCCAATTCGGCGGGGCGCATCAAAATTTGGTGATCAGCCATGGCGCCGGTCAGCGAGAGTATGGATTCGGCGACGTAAAGCCGATTCATCTTCCCATTAGGGCGGCGGGCCGCGGTGAAGTCGCGCGTGTAACGCAAACTCATCGGCCCGCTGGCGAGAAAGTCTGCGCCTAACGAGACGATCACTTCTGCTTTGTCGAAGTGATAAACGGCGGCGGGTCCCGTGCTGGCAAGCGGCTCCCACTCGTGCCACTTCGCAGCTCGATATTGGCGGAGAAGCCGATCTATTTGAGCGATAAAGGTGGGCGAAGTTTGGTGTCGCGTCAGCAAACGCAGACCGCTGCCGGCATTGCCTCTCCATCTCAGCACGTCACTGCTCAACTCCGCTGCGAGCGCCTCCCACGTGCTGACCTGCTGTGCGTTGATAATGGCTTTTGAGCGATGCGGATCGAACAACGTGAGCAATTCCGCCTGCATGAAAACATCGCTGGCGCCGAGGCTTGCCGGATGATCTGGGTTACCCTCAATTTTTGTCGGATGTCCTTCGTGTGTTTCGACCAAGACGCCCCGCGCGTAGCCGCCGAGCGTCAGCGCACTCGCATAGTAGAGCGGTTTGCCGGGAATAATCTCCTCGGCTTCCTTGACGTAGGGCACGATGTGCTCCGGTGGATTTCGCGTGCAGCCGCTCGCACCCGCGAGCGCAACCGACGCGCCCATGAGTTTAAGAAATCGTCGGCGACTTAATTCGTTAGGCCATTCCGCGCTGCCGCTGGGAAACTCGTCGAATTGCCTCATCGATGACAGACGTAGCAATCTGTTAGTCCTGCGGTGTGGACGTGATTGGCGGCGAGGAGGGCTTCGCCTAACGAGCGCTGATCCTCCGGTGGAACATAGGTCATGTTGAAGACCTCGTTCTTCGGCCTAACGAATTTCGCCGGATCGCGATGACAATCGAGACACCACCGCATGTACAGCTCCTGGGTCTTCCAGGTGAGGGGCATCTCGTTTACGGCGCCATGGCAGGTCGCGCAACCGACGCCTTTGTTTACGTGAATGCTATGGTCGAAATAGACATAATCCGGCGCGTCGTAAACGCGTGTCCACTTGATCGGACGGCCGCTCCGCCAGCTGCCGCGGACCAACTGCAACATGGGTGCGTCCTTCCAAATTTCGGAATGACATGTCATGCAGGTCTCGGTGGATGGCATGCCGGCGAACGCTGATTGCTCAACGGACGTGTGGCAGTAACGGCAATCGATTCCGACCAGGCCGACGTGATGACGATGACTGAACTGCACCGGCTGATCGATTGGAACGTCAACACGGGTCCAGAAATTCGAGCGAGGGAAAGCATACAGCGCAACGCATGTGGCGGTGATCAGCAGTGGTGTCCCAATCAGTACGAGCCATGTGATCGCGTTGGCTCGCTTGCTGAAAAGCTGTCCCATACCAGCGGCATGCGTGTGCGACGTCATTCAATCGCGCCGTGGCGAGGACAGCAATTGCGAAAATCGTTGTGCTGCTCAACGTTCTATTCGGATACTGCGCGAGGTGACGCGATGAGCGTCGCGCCCTTCGTTGTAGTAGCAACATGCAAACATTCC
>DASQXY010000048.1:0-8250 GCA_035639455.1 Chthoniobacterales bacterium
GCAATTCGACATCGAACGCGAACCCCTCGACTCGCGCGGCTTCGAGAATTCGCCGGCAAACGTCGAGGCGAAACGCCTTAAACCCGCACTGCGTGTCCCAGACATCGAGACCGGTCGCGAGGCGGACAAGCAAGTTGAACACGCGGCCAGCCTGCTCGCGGCGCCACGGCTGATGAATACCGATCAGTTTTCGGTCGAGCGCGCGCGACCCGAAGGCAAGATCCACATCTCCGCGCGCGATCGGCTCGATCACTTTCGGCGTTTCCTCCAGCGGTGTCGATAAATCGGCGTCGAAGAATAGCCCGATCGGCTTCTGTGCCGCGAGCAAACCCGCTCGAACCGCATGGCCTTTGCCGCGGTTCGGAAAATTCTCGAGTAACCGCGTTTTGATTGGGGCAGCGGCTAAAGTTTGCCGCGCGACGGTGGATGTTGCGTCAGCCGAACCGTCATTGACGACGATCAGTTCACTTTGCGGACTGACTGCGCGCAGATAATCGATCGTTGATCGGACCGTGTGCTCAAGCCGCGTCCCCTCGTTAAAGCAAGGAATAACGGCGGAAAACGGCGGGAGCATGGCAGCGCACGGATCGTAGTTCGTAATTCGTGAAGCGAGAATCGCCGATTCAACGATGTGACGATTTAACGGCTCGCTAATCTAGCGATAGATTTCGGTCACGAATTTCCCGCTCGGATCGACGTAACCGCGGTACATGCCCGAGGTATTGAATGGCAACGTCACGTTGCCTTCTTTGTCGAGTGCGATCAGGCCGCCGGTGCCGCCGAGTTTCGCGACTTTATCGAGCACTGTCTTTGCAGCTTCTTCCAATTTCATTCCCCGATACTCGATGAGCGCGGAGATGTCGTGACCAGCGGTGGCCATGATGAAAAACTCGCCGTCCCCTGTGGCGGACACAGCGCACGTCGCATTGTTTGCGTACGTGCCGGCACCGACCACCGGCGAGTCGCCGACGCGCCCGGGTAATTTGTTCGTCTTCCCGCCCGTAGATGTGGCTGCCGCTAAATTCCCGTCGCGATCCAGCGCCACGGCGCCGACGGTCCCGTGTAGGTCTTGCTCGGTGATGATGAACTTCTTCTCGCTACTAGGTCCGCTTTTCTCGGCCGCTTTTGTTTTCTGCAATGCATCCCAGCGTTGTTGCGTGAAAAAATATTTCGGGTCGACAAGTTCCACGCCGTGCTCTCTGCCGAACGCTTCCGCGCCTTCGCCATCCATCATCACATGGGGCGATTTTTCCATTACCAATCGGGCGAGAACGATCGGGTTTTTGACGTGCTTTAAGCTCGCTACCGCGCCGGCTTTGAGTGTTTTCCCGTCCATGATCGCGGCGTCCATCTCGTTTGTCCCGGCGCTGGTAAAAACGGCGCCTTTTCCCGCGTTAAAATTTGGATCGTCCTCGAGCACGCGCACGGCGACTTCGGTGGCGTCGAGGCTCGAACCGCCGCGCTGCAGGATTTCGTAGCCTGCTCTGAGCGCGCGCTCCAAGCCGTCGCGAAACGCACGCTCCTTTTCTGGAGTCATCTCCTTGCGTTCAATTGTCCCTGCGCCGCCGTGGACCACGAGTCCGATTCTGGTTTGAGGTTTCGGCATGCTTGGCTCCGATGCGGTGGGTTGCTGGGCGAGCGCGAGCGAGGCTGCACTAAAGAGCGCCCCCGCAAACAAGCAATCGATTACGCCCGGTCTTTTCACGAGATTAATCGCTAAGGCGGGGGCGGCGACGGATGCGGCGCGGATGGGCCATAGTCGCCGCCGAGAATGAGCGGCAGACCTTCCTTGCCTGCGCCAATGACTACCACCTTAGCGTTGCTGCTGAGAGCCAGTTCTTTGGTCGCTTCAATTCCTTTCCACTTCAGCAGGTTTTCATTGATACCTTCGGTAACAATCTTTTGAAAATTGGAAATGCCTTCGGCCTCGATCTTCTTGCGCTCGGCTTCCTGTTTTTCCTTCTGTAACACGAACTGCATCCGCGCAGCTTCCTGCTCCGCGCTCAGTTTCTCCTGAATCGCTTGCTGCACCCGCGGCGGGAGCGCGACGTCCCGCAGTAACATTCGCTCCACGGCGACACCGCGCGGCTGGATGGCAGCGACAATGTGTTGATTGATTTCTGCGCTCATCTTTTCGCGCTCCGGGGAGTAGAGCGCCTTAGCTTCGTAGGAACTCGTTACTTCGCGGACGGCGCTGCGCACGTTTGGCTTGACCAGCACGCTCTCGTAGTCGCGGCCGATGGTGCGATACACCTCCGGCGCTTTGCTGGCGTCGAGGTGATAAAGAATGCTGACATCAAGATGCACGATGAGGCCTTCGCTGGATGGCGTGTCCATCGTTTCTTTCACTTCGCTGGTCTGGACCGACATGCGATGGACGTTCGCGAGCGGGTTCACCAAATGCAGCCCGGACGGCAGCGCTTCCGAGCGCACTTTGCCAAAAAGATCGACAACTCCTACGTGTCCAGCCGGAACCACCCGCGCCGCTCGCAGCAGCACAAACAGAATGACGACCAAAACAATAAACGCGAAGATGGGACTCCTCGGTCTCACGCGCGCAAGCTTAAGCAATCCCGCTCAAAGCTGTCGAAGCTTTTTGCCGCAAACTCGATCTGCGCACCCACCGATGCTGTCACCCTGAGCGAAAGCGAGGGATCTCCCCTATACAGATTGTGGCATGCTAAAAGCCGCCCGGCGCGGCTGTCATTCCGAGCGAACCGACTACAGGGATTTTGTCCTTTTCCGCTCCGCGAAGTGAGGCAATTTCCCGAATGCCGCAACCGAACGAGGCGGTCATGATCGCGCCGGGTCTCCAATTTCCGCGCAATTTCTTTCGCGAAGTGGGCAGCTTGTTCTGGTTCATCGCGAACACCATCAACGAGACGATGGAGCGCCTGCAGAGCGGCCGGTTGCCGTTTCGTGCCGCCAGCTTTTTCCGGCACACCCAGCGCGCCGGAGTCGACTCCGTGCCGCTCGTCAGCCTCGTCTCGTTTTTTCTCGGCCTAACGATGGCATTGCTAACCGGCTACCAATTACAACGGTTCGGGACAGAACGGTTGATTCCAGGCTTGGTCTCGATTGCCTTTACGCGAGAGCTTGGTCCGCTCATCACCGGCATCATGCTGGCAGCACGCATCGGTGCGGCGTTTACGGCCGAGCTCGGCACAATGCAGGTATCCGAGGAAGTCGAAGCAATCGAGGCAATGGGCATCGGACCGCTGCGTTTTCTCGTCGCCCCGCGCATGCTGGCGTTGGTGTTTCTGATGCCGTGTCTCTCCACGGTCGCGAACATTGCCGCCATAGTCGCGAGCAGCCTTGTCTCGCGTGCTTATTTCAGCATCGCGTTTGTTTACTTTCTGGATCTTGTCCGCGATGCGCTGCTCATTCGCGACATCATCACCGGCGTGCTCAAGAGTTTCCTGTTTGCCTTGCTCATCGGCGCGATTGCGTGTTACCGCGGCCTCACAGTCCGCGGGGGCGCAGCCGGCGTTGGCACTGCCACCACATCGAGCGTGGTGACCGCCGTAACCACGGTGATCGGCTTCGACACGCTCTACAATGTTGTTTACACCGTCTTTTACCCGACGTGAGCACCCAGCAGGAACCGGAGGTCGTCGAGCTGCGCGATGTGCACATGCAGTTCGAGGAGAAGAAGGTGCTCGATGGGATCTCGCTCGGTGTTCATCCGCAGGATCGGATCGTCATCCTGGGCCAAAGCGGCAGCGGGAAAAGCACCATTCTGCGCCTGATTCTGGGAATTTTGCAGCCGAACTCCGGCTCCGTTTTCTTTAAGCAATTCGAGATTACGCGCCTCAAACGCCGCAAACTGCAACAAGTCCGGCGTCACATCGGTATGGTGTATCAGTACTCCGCCCTGCTCAGTTCGCGTAACGTGCGGGACAACGTCGCCCTGCCGCTCGAGGAGCTCACCGACAAATCGCCCGAACAAATTGACGAGATTGTCGATGAAAAGCTCGAGCTCGTCGGGATGGAAGATTCCAAGCACCTGATGCCGGCGGAATTGAGCGGTGGAATGCGCAAGCGCGTCAGCCTCGCCCGCGCGCTCGTGCTCGAGCCCGAGCTGGTGCTGTTCGACGAGCCCTCGGCCGGCCTCGACCCTGTCATCGCCTCGGTCATCGACGAGTTGATCATTGATCTCACCGAAAAATCGCGGGTCACTTCCATTATCGTCACGCACGAGATGGGCAGCGCCTTTCGCATCGGCACGCGAATGGCTATGCTTTACCACGGCAAAATCATTGAGGACGCCGCGCCGGAAGAATTCAGGCAATCAACCAACCCAGTGGTGCATCAGTTCTTGAGCGGCAGCACCGAAGGCCCGATTCTGGAAGGAACGCAGGATGCAATTGCAGCGAAATGAAGTAATGACCGGCCTGCTCGTGGTGGGCACGATTGCCGTTATTACCGCCGTGCTGATCCTGCTCGGCGCACCCGGGCTGTTCCGCCCTTTGATCACTTACCGGATCTATTTCGATAACGCCGGCGGCATCAAACAGGGTGCGCCAATCATGCTCGCCGGCCGCAAAATCGGCCAGGTGCAGAGGCTGTATTCGCCCGTTTCGGCAGAAGAAGACAGGCGTGCACAGGAGGTCGCCGCGCTGGCGCATCCGCCCGAACCGAACGCAAAGCCGCCGCCGGCGCGTGATGGCAAACCGAAATTCGAGGTGCGGGTTGACGTTCAGGTGGACAGGAACGCGCGCGTGTATCGCGACGCCAAGACACGCCTGATGCAGCTCGGGTTGTTAGGCGAAATGGCCATCGATATCACCCACGGCACAGAGGCCTCCGGTCGCGCGCGAGAGGGCGAGGTGTTCGCGGGCGAACGCACGCCCGATTTCAGTGAGGCCGCCTCAAAACTGGTCGAAGTAATCCAGCCCGTCGCAGCCGAGGCAACCATGGCAATGAAGGATCTCGAGATCACCGCGCAAAACATCAACCACCTCACAGATCAGAGCTCCGAGCTCAATCTCGCCCTGGCGCAGTTCAAAACCTTCGGCGAACACCTTGTCGATCTTACCGCTCCCGAGGGACCGTTAACTCAATCGCTGGAGAACGTGCGCAAACTCAGCGACAGTTTGACCGAAGACAACAACCTCGAAATCACGTTGCGCAACTTCCGCGAGTCCTCGGACAAGCTGAAAGCAACGATGCGCGACATCGAACCGGTCGGCCGCAACATCGCCGAGTTCAGCGACACGATTAAAAGCCAGCCGTGGCGTTTGATCTGGCCGAGCACGAAGAAATCGTCGAACCCGTCACCCACGCCCAGCGAACAAACCATCACAGTCCGCAAAAGGGCGCGCGCGCAGCAAAGCACGAAAGCGCAGCCGAGCCCGAGCACTCCACGCTCGGGCGGCTCGCGCTAAACGTGCTGCTAACTTTGCCCTCGAACCGAGCCGCTCACTGAGGCAGTCGCACGAATAACCATGACTATTATCGATCGCGACCTCCGGGCGTGATGCTAAAAACTAACGCGGCTTCGCCGCGGCAAATTACAACCGCCAGCGCCGCCTCCGCGTCAGCTAGGGCGTGCCAAGTAAGCGGGCGCTACTTTTTTTCCAGGCGCTGCTGCAGGAATTTCAGGATCGCTTTTTCGCCCGCGCGAAGGTCGAGATTTCCGTTCTCGAGGACGTCGGCCACTTTACTGTCCAGACCTTCAATTGGTTGGTTGTTGAGATAGGCATCGAGCACAGCCGGATGGATGTAGCATTTGCGGCAGATCGCTGGCGTGTTGCGTAGAATTTCTGACGCCGCGACGATCGCATGTTTCACATTCGCTTTCGCTTGTTTTTTTGTCGTGAATGCGCCCAGCGCCTGCAATGCCAGAGCAGCGAGCACTGTCCCGGCCCAGGTCCGAAAATCCTTGGCCGTGAAATCGTCGCCGGTGATTTCGCGCAGATAATCGTTGACGTCCTGCGAGGTGACGTTCCGGACCTCGCCGTCATCGTCGACGTACTGAAACAACTCCTGGCCCGGCAAATCCTGCAGTTTGGAAATGATTTTCGCGATTCGGCGGTCGGTCAGATCGATCTCATGCTGTTTGCCGCCTTTGCCGCGAAAACGAAACCGTAATTGCGGGCCTTTTACGTCCACATGTCGATCGTGCATCGTCGTCAGACCGAACGATTTGTTCTCGCGCGCGTACTCAGGATTCCCAACGCGGATAAAGCTGCGCTCGAGTAAGCGCACGACTGTCGCCAGGACTTTCTCGCGCGATAAGCCGGGTAGCTTCAAGTGGGCCTCAACGCGCCGGCGAATTTTCGGAAGCGCTTCGCCGAAGGCCGCAATTCGTTCGTACTTGTTCTCGTCCCGGAGTTCGCGCCAGCGTTCGTGATACAGATACTGCTTGCGTCGCCGTGCGTCACGACCAGTCGCCTGGATGTGGCCATTCGGCGCCGGAGAAATCCAGACATCGGTCCATGCCGGTGGAATGGCGAGTCGTTTGATTCGCAGTAGGCGCGGCTCGTCCCGAATCGGTTTGCTTTCGGTGTCGAAGTACTCGAAATCGTCGCCTTTTTTCCTGCGCGTATATCCCGGGTGCTCGTCGGTGATGTACCGAAGACCGGCTTTCTCGGCCGCTTCGGCGTTGATCTCGGTTAGTTTCGTTTCGGAGTTCCTATTTGCGGGCGCCTGCACGTAGACAATTCGCACGCAAATCGCGTAATGGCGGTGTCAATGGGGAGCGAGACCGGTTCGAGCTCTCCCATAGCGCGCCGTAGCTGAAGCCGCGCGCTGGATCGAGCTCTCCGAGCTCGATATTAACTTGGACGGCGAAGTCGCACTTGTTTTTACCATCGCCCCGGAGGTCGCGACCAACCTTATGCTGCAGAACCTGTGGGCTCTGCTAAGAGCCGTAGGTCTTGGTGAATTTCTTTTTCGACTCGCCCTCGCCAGCCGGAGTACCTGACGGGCTTGGCTCAGCAGATCTCGACGTGGCCGGAGCAGGTTGCGATTCCGGCGCGGTTGATATCGGCGGCGCGGGGGCGCTCGGTGCGGCCTTCTCTTGCCCGGCGACTTCCACATACGCCATTTGCAGATTGGAGATAGTGTTGCGAAGCACGCCGGCTTCTTCGTTGGTGAGATTGCCGCGCGTTTTTTCCTGAATCATCGCCAGCTGGTCGATGAACAGCTTCGCCATGTCGAGATTTACTTCGCCCTGACCGGTTTGTGGATTTGGAATTTGCCCAAGAAACAAGGCCGCATTCTGCGCTTGCATCATGACGAACTCGATGAAGCGCTGCGAAAGCTCGCCGCTCTGTATGCTCGTTTGGACTTCAGCCATCCCTAGTTTTGTTTCGCAGCTGGGGAGCTGCCCGGACTGCCGGCCGCAGGCTCGGCGGAGACGGACGGTCGCACCGTAGCCATGACGTAGGGCTGATCCCGAAAATACTTTGCTGCCACGAGTTTGATGTCCTCGAGCGTGACCGCCTCCACGTCGTGCTCGAGTTTCTTGTAGTAATCAAAGCCGAGGCCGTAAAGCTCATCGAGCGCGCATTGATAGCCGAAACTGTCGTTGCTCTGTAGCGCGATCTGTTGTTGGCCGATCAATTTCTTCTTCGCGCGCGCCAGTTCTTCGTTCGTTAGCCCGTCGTTAGCTAGCCTCCGAATCTCGTCGAGCAGAGCCGTTTTCACTGGCTCGATCTTTTGTGGATCAGTGCCGAGATAAAATGCGAACAGGCCCGACACCAGTCCCTGCAACTGCGTCGCGCCGACGAAATATGCCAGCCCCATTTGTTCGCGGATGCGGATGAAAAAGCGCGACCCGAGATCGCTGCTGGCTTCGTCGATTAATTCGAGAGGGTGTCGATCTTTGCTGAAGAGATCGGTGCCGCGATAGCCGACCATGATCACCCCCTGGGTCTTATCTTTCCGTTCCTCGACGCTCTCCACCTTGGTCAAGGTGGGGGGTGGTTTTGCGTCGGCCAACCCCAGCGTGCCGGGCTTCATTTTTCCAAGCAACTCCTCGAAAAGCTTCTTCACTTCCGCCGCGTTCACGTTTCCGAAAACCGAGACGACGCCGTTTTTCGCGACCAAGTAACGATCGCGAAACTCGAGTAGCTCTTTTTGCGTGAGCTTCTGCACCGACTCGACCGAGCCGTTCCCGCGCAACGCATAGGGGTGCTGCTGGAACAGTGCCTGGCGCAAAATGTTCCGCGCGATGGTGGTCGGTTGCTCGTCCTCCTGACGGATGCCAGCGATCTGCACTTCCCTTTCGCGCGCGACGGCCTT
>DASQXY010000049.1:0-11744 GCA_035639455.1 Chthoniobacterales bacterium
TGCATCCGGCGCCCCGAGCCAGGCGCGGATTGCGCAGATTCCCGACACATTGTCGATCTTGCCGGTGCGCGGGTTTGTTGTTTTTCCTGGCACTATCATTCCGCTGAACGTGCGTCGCGCCGCGTCGATCAAGTTGCTCGATGAAACGCTGCCCGAAACGAAGATCATCGGCCTGCTGACACAGCGCGACGAAAGCGTCGAAGACCCGCAGCCGCAGGACCTTTATGACGTCGGCACGGCGGCGCTCGTGCTCAAGATGATCCGCCAAAGCGACGACCACGTGCTCGTCCTCGCTCAAGGTTTGCGCCGGTTTGCCCTCCGCAAAATCGTCAGCACGACCCCGTTTTTGCGGGCTGAGATCGACCTGCTCGCGTCGGTATCGCCGCCCGAAAGCAAGGAATGGGAAGCGACATTCCGGAATCTGCGCGACTCCGCGGCCAAACTCTTCGAGCTCACGCCGGACACGCCGGAACAGGTGCGGCTAATGGTGCTCAACATCAACAATCCCGAACAGCTCGCCGATTTTCTCGCTCCCAATTTGAACATCGAAGTCGGGCAAAAGCAGGCACTCCTGGAGGAACTCGATGTCGAAAAGCGCGTGCGCGCGGTGCAGAAATACATTTCCGCGCAGCTCGAGATCGCGCAGATCCAGGAAAAACTGCAGAAAGACGTGGCCTCGCAATTTTCCGATGCACAGCGTCGCGCCTATTTGCGCTCGCAAATCAAAGCGATCCAGCACGAGCTCGGCGAAGCCGAAGGCGGCAGCGAAGAACACGTAGCGCAATTACGCACCCGTCTGCAAGAAGCGAACCCGCCCGCCGAAGTGATGGCCCAGGCGGAGCGCGAGTTGAAGCGGCTCGATTTCATTCCGCCGGCCAGCCCTGAATACTCGGTGATCGTGAGCTATGTCGAGATCATCGCCGATCTGCCGTGGTCGAAACTGAGCGAGGACAATCTCGATCTCGATCAAGCGCAGCAGACGCTCGACCGCGATCATTACGATCTCGAAAAAGTGAAAAAGCGGCTGATCGAGTATTTGGCCGTGCGCAAACTCAACCCGCAGGGACATGGCCCGATCTTGTGTTTTCTTGGGCCACCCGGGGTCGGTAAAACTAGTCTCGGCCAATCGATTGCCGATGCACTGGGACGCAAATTTGTCCGTGTGAGCCTCGGCGGGATTCGCGACGAGGCCGAAATCCGTGGTCACCGTCGTACTTACATAGGCTCGATGCCGGGGCGAATCATTCAGGAATTGCGACGTGCCGGCACGCGCAATCCGGTGTTCATGCTCGACGAGATCGACAAGATTGGCGCTGATTTCCGCGGCGACCCGGCGAGCGCGCTTCTCGAAGTGCTCGACCCGCAACAGAACCACACGTTTCTCGATCGTTACCTCGACGTGCCATTCGATCTATCGCAGGTGATTTTCATCGGCACGGCCAATTACATCGACGGCGTGCCCGAGCCGTTGCGCGACCGGATCGAAGTGATCTCGCTCCCCGGCTACACCGAGCGCGAGAAACTGGAGATCGCGAAAAGATATCTCGTTCGGCGGCAGATGCAGGAAAACGGCCTCAAGCCGGAGCAATGCGATTGGCAGGAGGAAGCCCTTCGCCGCATCATCAACGATTACACGCACGAAGCCGGCGTGCGCGAACTGGAGCGGCAGATCGGCACCATCTGCCGTGGGATTGCGTCGCAGGTCGCGCGCGGCAAAACCGATCACGTCACGATCACGCCCGAGTTGGTCGGCGAAATGTTGGGCCCAGCGAAATATGTTCGCGAAACCAAACTGAAGACAAGCAAGCCTGGTGTTGTGACCGGACTCGCTTACACACCGGCCGGCGGCGAAGTGCTGCATATCGAAGCGACGCGCTACCCCGGAAAAGGTAACGTCACCCTGACCGGCCATATCGGCGAGGTGATGAAAGAATCGGCGCAGGCGGCGTTCAGTTTGGTGCGCAGCCGCGACGGTGTCATGGCCGTCAGACCGGAAGAATTTCGCGATACTGATGTGCACGTCCATGTGCCTGCGGGCGCGGTGCCGAAGGATGGGCCGTCGGCCGGAATCGCGATGTTCACCGCGCTTGCGTCGCTGTTTAGCAATACGCCCGTGCGCCCGGACGTGGCGATGACTGGCGAGATCACGCTACGCGGACTGGTTCTGCCCATCGGCGGCTTGAAAGAAAAAAGTTTAGCCGCGCTGCGGGCCGGCATTTCCACCGTCATCATCCCGAAACTGAACGAAAAAGATCTTGTCGACGTTCCGGAAGAAGCGAAACAGCAGTTAAGGTTCGTGCCGGTGGAAAACGTCGACCAAGTATTGGAAGTCGCGCTCGAGAAAGACGGGACGACGCCTCCGCCAGCCGGAACATAGACGTTTAGCGTGTGTGCCCAACGGAGTTCTACTCCGCTGACCTCGTGAAACATGAGCGCTGGCCACGCAAGGCCTTTTTAGTTCAGTGTGTTTCAGCTTCGACGCGTTGCTCGATCTCATCCAGGCTTGGTTGAGCATCGCGAATCCAATCGCGTGCTTCGTTGATTTGCTCCGGATTTACGGGAATGGCGCGAGGAACTTCCTCCGCCCTCGTCACCAAGACGCCTTCATACTTAACCGGTTTGGCCCGTTTGATTGGAAACTTCCAATGATGTCCGAATTTGTAGAGCGCGTAAAACATGGTCTTTGCTTCAACGCC
The DNA here is from genome assembly GCA_035639455.1 of Chthoniobacterales bacterium. GTDB lineage: Bacteria > Verrucomicrobiota > Verrucomicrobiia > Chthoniobacterales > UBA10450 > AV17. The sequence goes on from DASQXY010000049.1 coordinate 2,697, forward strand.
ATTTACACCGCTGCAACGCATGGCGTAGTAAAACATGCGGTCGCAATCCTGCCACGGCCGGTTGTGTTGACCGTAAGCGACATCGTGCAACACCGAGGCATTCCGGTATTTCCCTTCAAACGGGCCGCCCAACAGGGACCAGAGATAGCGCGGGATAGATGCGCCATCGACAACCGATCCGGCTGGAGCGATCCAGACCATGCCCTGCGGATCGGTATAACGCAATTCCGTTAACAGTGTCATTGTCCGCCCGTCAGGGTTCCACCGCGTCTCCGGCTCGCCATTGTAATAACCCCATCTTGATCCGGCCGCGGCAGCTCGCTCGGCTCCGGATACCCTGTCCGAGCTCTTGTTCGAACGGCACCCGACCAAAACGGTGATCAGAGTAATGAAGACCAACGATCTCATCTTATTCCGGGAGAAGCGTCCAACGTTCAACGCTCAACTTTGCACATTCAACTTCACCGGAGCATCGGGCTCTCCGTATCCTTCACCCCTGGGCAAATCCGAACCGAGCGTGCTTAACGCGTTACAACCTCCGGCTCGCGCGACGTGGTCGATCGTTCCGTTATCAACGTCGGCTTCGCCGGCGCGATCGGTTCGCCTTCGGTTTGTTTGCGGTAGGGCTGGAGATAAAACATCATGAACACGCCCACGACGACGAGGAGCGAGCCAATCCATTTCAAGAGCCACCCTGGGTCGCGCAAGATTTGCACGGTGCTCTGGCCGAGGTTCTCCGGATTCCATGACGCCTGCGAAATCTTGTAAGTCAATCCCGTCCAGGTGTTGAGCGCGCTGCCAGGATAACTGAACGGGTGATTCATCCAGCACGCGCCGATGGCTGTCTCCCCAGTCGCGGTGGTCACGCGCAATCTGCTCTTGAATCCGGCGGGGCTATCGGTGCCCTCGTTGCGTTTTACCTCGAAATCGAGCAACTCGAGGGCGATTGGCAGTGGAATCTGACGGAAACCGAAGGCGATTTGCGTTTCGTTAGGCGAGGTCGGGAGCGTGACCTGCCAACCAGCTGGGACCCATTGTTCGATTGTATTGCCGTTTTGCTCGACGCGGACACGTACGCCGTCGGGTAAATCCTTCGTGTCGTTCGCTGTGTTCCCGACTTTAATTGGCGTGAAATCCATCCACTGCTCGGCGTGTGGCAGCACCTTATCGATCTTCAACTGCCAATCCGCCCAGCCCGTGGCGAGCGGTTGGTTGATCCCGATCTTACCGCTCGATTTTCCCGATTTGCGCGAGACGAGGTCGTAACTGAGCGCGCCATCATCACCGATGAATAAAGTGAGATGGTTCGGCGGTTCTTCTCCGGGCCGCGGCATCGTCGGCCCCGCACTCGCGAGAGGGGCCGGCAAATCTGTTGTCCCGTGCGGATTTGTCGTTTGCGGCGTAGCCGGAACACCTTTGCCGCGCAGTGTCACGAGCACCGCCGGGTTGTTCGGCTGATCGGTAACCGAATTTGGTTTGCCGTTCTCGATCCGAAAATCGGGCCAGTAATTGTCGATCTTCAGGGTGAAAGGGGACTCCGCGATCTTTACTTCACGGCCGAGATTTTCGGCGACGTCAAAGGTCGTTTCCGTTCCGTCTAACGAAACAATCACGCGTCCATGGTTTCCGTTTTGTGGTTGCTCGAGCCGCACTTTCGCGCCGATGCTGCCGCCTTTGTTCACATGGCCGATCTGTTCGTCCGGCGCTTTGCTGAACGCGAAAATGGATTCTTCAAGCTCGGTTTCATTAAACTGTGGTGCCAGCGGTGTCGGCTGCACCCCCGCAGGTCGTGCGCTTACCGCTACAGAAGGGCTGGCGGCGCCGTGCTTGAGTTCGATATTCGCGAGTCCCATTGAAAATTTGGAATGCTCGGCGTCGTCGGCGAGCAACCAGCTCTCGAGGTGCTGGTTCATCATGGCAGTCGAAATGGTGAAGTGCAATGCAGGCGCGCCGGCTTGCGCGAGCGGCTTCGGATTCAGCTTCGCCTCGATTGCCGGCGCATAATCGACAATCTGCAAGCGCGCACCGCTGGCGAGCGTGCCGAGATCGCGCGGATGCTGCGGCCTCGGTGGATGGTGCAGAAACTCGCTCTGGTACCCTTTAATGACTCCATCGACATCGTGGACGCGAAGCTGCCGCTCGTTGACCAGCAATCGGTTCGTCGGCGGATCGCCTTTGAAGAGAGTGATCGTGCCTTCCACGCCGAAGATGCGACCGATCAAAGATCCGGCGAGCAACGTGATGATGCCGAGGTGCGTGACCAGGAACGCGGTGTGATGTTTTCGCCACGGCCACCGCGACAGTGCCGATGCGGCGAGATTCAGTGCGAGCAGAACGAGCCACGCGTTAAACCACGGCGCGGCATAGACGTAAGCGCGGGCGACTTTCGCGTCGAAACTCGATTCGTAAAGCGTGCCGGCAATCGCGGCGATTATCAGAACCGCGAGCAGAACGACGGCCAGCTTAAGCGAAGCAAAAAACTCGAAAAGGGGGTTGCGTTGCCAGAGCCGCTGCTCGGAACCGGTGGATCTTGCCATGCGAAGATCGACATCTTGCGCGAGGACAATTGCCGCATCAAACGCGATTTGCAGTCGCCACCCCCGCTCTCGCCGGTAGACTGCCGGCGCCGGCGCCACGGCGGCGGCTGCTATAGGTCGTTCTTAGCTCGTCCAGGCTCTCCAGCGTTTCCGGATCGGTTTGGTGTAGCGCTGCACGTCGATGTTGCGGACGCGGTCGACGCCTTCCTTGAGGGACTCGGTGGATTCGTCGTATTTCTCCTTCACCGATCGGAAGAACGGCCATAGAAATGGCAGCGAGAGAAAGCTCCAGTTTATCTTGACTGGAGTTTTCTCCTCTTGACGCGCCGTGGAGGCGTACCGGATCGCCAACCCGATGGCGATCCCGATGCCCAATGCGCCAAGAATTGTCGGCACCGGATTCTCGCGCAGGAAAACTTCCGTTCGTTCACGCGCGCTCGCCGTTTGTGCCTTGAACCGCGCCCAACTATCGCTCGTTGCCGCCTCCGTTTCGGGCGCCGTGCGACGCACCCGCTGACGCACGGTCGCTGCGGTTTGCTCCTCGCTGCTCTCTGGCGTCTCGGAGAGCGGGTCCTCTTGCAGAAAATCGTCGTCTGGATTGATCATAGCAATTACTGAATCGCAACTCGGCCAGTGATTGCGTTTCTCAGGCTGTTTTCACGTCCAAGGCCGTTTCCGGTCGCGAAAATTTTATGAAGGAGCGAAAGGAGTAACATGCTGGACCCGGCGAAGGAAGAAGCGTACTGGCGCGAGCATCACGCCAGACAGCCGTACGCGACGCGAGAGTATTCTTACGACGATTACGCGGCGGCATATCGGACCGGATACGAAGGTTTTCACAAGTATCCGGGCAAGGCTTACGAGGAAATCCAAGACGAGCTGGCGCTCGATTACGAGCGGAACAAAGCCGGCTCGGCTCTGCCGTGGGACCACGCGCGTCACGCCGTGCACGCGGCATGGGCGAAATTGGGCGAGGACATCGGTCCACGCGACGCCGACCGCGGCATCCGCACGGGGATGTGATTACTGTAGCCACGCGCCTGTGGCGCGTCCTGGAATAACAGCTATAGGGCAGTCGCTACAGAATCTCCTCATAAGCAGCGAAGATTTCATCGCTGCTGACAACGAAGATGACTGTGTCGATCTTGTCGGTGCTGGCAAGAAACTGCCGTGTCGTTTCAACGGCGATCTTTGCTGCCGGTTCGATCGGATAGCGATATGCGCCACAACTGATGGCCGGGAAAGCGATTGATTTTATTCCGTGCTCGAGCGCCACTCGCAGCGAGTTGCAATAGCACTTCGCCAGCACCTCCGCTTCGCCGCGTTTTCCACCGGTCCAGTACGGGCCGATCGTGTGGATGACGAAACGCGCCGGCAAATTATAGCCACGCGTGATTTTGGCTTCGCCGGGCGCACAACCGCCAAGCGCTTTGCATTCCTCCAACAACTGTGGGCCAGCCGCGCGGTGAATCGCTCCATCCACTCCGCCGCCGCCCAGCAGAGTCGTGTTTGCCGCGTTGACAATCGCATCGACCTCGACTCGCGTGATGTCACCGCGAGCGATTTCGATCCTCCGATCCTGTGGACGAGGAGCATTAACGGAAGCAGTCTTCACGTCACGGTGCGAGCCGATCGATTTGCCACGAACTGTCGGGCTGACGCGTATAGCGGAACCGATCGTGCAACCGATTGATCCGCCCCTGCCAAAATTCGAAACGGTCGGGCCTCATGACATAACCGCCCCACTGCGGCGGGAGCGGCACCGGGCCGTCGCCGTAGCGCTCGGTCATTTCGGCCATGCGCGCGTCGAGCACGCGCCGCGCGTCGAGCACCTCGCTCTGATGAGACGCCCACGCGCCCAATTGGCTGCCACGCGGCCGCGAATGGAAATAACGCTCCGATTCTTCGCGCGACGTCTTTTGCGTCGGGCCGCTAATTCGAACTTGTCGATCCAGCTCGATCCAATAAAACGCGCATGCCGCATACGGGTTTTCCTCCAACTGCCGTCCCTTTTCGCTGTGGTAGTTGGTGAAAAAGATGAACCCGTCGTGATCGAATCCCTTTAGTAGCACGATTCGGGCGGACGGTTTGCCATCGCGGCCCGCGGTCGCGAGGGTCATCGCGTTCACGTCGCGAATGCCGGCTTCAATCGCCGCGGTAAACCAGCTCGAAAATTGCTTGACCGGGTCTGGATCGAGGTCGCGGCGGCGAAGCCCCTGCGCCGCGTGCTCATAATGCGAAGCGATTGGATCGCGCGGCGTCTCCAACATGACGCGCACGATATTCGCCACTCGGCGATTGTCGATGTACCCGGCCGCTACGCTGCGTCTGCGGCGACCGCCCGCTGCCCAGCCAATTCCCACGCGAGAATCGCTCGTTTCCGAATTGGGTCCCAACGATAATTGCCGAGCACTCCGGTCTCGCGAATCACGCGATGGCAGGGAATGAGAAACGCGATGGGATTCGCACCGACGGCGCTGCCGACCGCGCGCGCGGCAGTGGGCCGGCCAATCGCGGAAGAGAGGCGGCCATAGCTGGTGAGCGTACCAGCGGGAACCTGGAGCAGGGCGCGCCAAACGCGTAACTGAAACGCGGTCCCGCGCACAAACGCACGCAATCGCGGGCGGATTTCACTTTGTGGGCGCACGAAAATTTGGGCGGCTAGTTTGGCAGCGCGCTGGTCATTGCGTTGCAGCTTGGCCGCCGGCCATTGCTCAACAAGCTGCCGCCGTGCACCATCGCGGCCATTTCCGTTGAGAAAAGAAAGATGACAAATGCCACGTGCAGTCTCGCCAATCACCGCTTTGCCGAAAGGTGTGATCGGAATTCCATAGTCAATCGTCAGACCCGCGCCGCCGCTTTTGATTTCACCGGGCGAGGCGGCCTCAAGCGTGACGCAAAGATCGTGAAGCCGACCAGGACCGGATAGCCCGGCATTGAGAGCAGCATCGAGAACGTTGTCGCCCTGTTGTAAAAGGCTCCGGACGTGCTCGATGGTGAGACATTGCAAAAAATCTTTTGGCGTAATCCCAGCCCAGATTGAAAACAGCCGGTGAAAATGGAACGGGCTCAAGCCGACCCTGTGGGCGAGGGCGTTCAGGTCCGGTTGAGTTGTATGATGTCGATCTAAGTAACGGATGACGCTTGCGATGCGTTCGTAATCGTTCATGTGCGCAATAATCCCAGCATGTGGCTGCGGTTGCCACCCGGTTCTTGCTGCGATTTTTTGTGATCCAGGACAGCGTTAATCGGCGTGGACGAGTCTGCCGAGCTCACGTTGCACTACTTGGTATGCTTCCGCATCATCGCGGTAACCCCATGCGGCGAGTTCCAGCACGGCACCGATCTCGGGCCGGCCTCTGAACGCGGCGCGGAGTCGACCGCGCGCGGTCCAGTCTTCCTGTTCGGCGCTGAAAGCGCGACCGTTTGGTGAACGCACGTCACCGTAGCAGTACAACACGTGGAGCGGCTCGCCGCGGTCGTCGAATCGATAGGAATGAACATAAAGATCGATGCCGTTGATCGTGAGGAGCCGGCCACCATCGTCGCTCGTTAACGTCATCCCAGTGGCCGGCAGACAAATCTCTGGACGATGAATTTTGACCGAGAGTCCGGCCGTGCGCCCGGCTGACCAACGGAAGAAATACAACATCCAGGGCCGCCCCTCGCCTTTCCACATCCCGGCGCTGCCTTGATCGTAGTGCAACAACGTCTTTGTCTCCGGCGGGATCGGCACCACGCGAAAGGTGCTCTCTTCAATCGGCCACTGGACGTGCCAACGTGCGTTTGTGACCGGCATGGCATGCGCGCGAGACCAAAATTGAACCAAGACCTCCGACACGACAATCCAAGCGGCAAGCCCGGCAAAGAGCGGGGCGCAAAAACGAGACGCGAAAACGTGATTGTCAGCGTTACGTGTGCTCGCCAGATCTGCTCCTGCTGCTGCGGCGGCGCGTCTACGCAGCAGGAGGCTGATCAGCCACAGGCCAAACAAGCAGATCAGCAGAATCGTCATACCGGCTGGATCGTGCCACGTTTCGAGGGAGCTGCTGCCGCGCACGGCCGTAAGCCAAACCAGAAGCGCGGTGCGGATCAGATTACAGACGAACGCGAGCAGAGCGCCACTGATGATGAGGAGAACGCGAGGCGCGAGATTGAAGGCGTAGAACTCGCCCAGAAAAAGCGACACCATCAATGTCGCTTGGAAGGAGCGGACCCCGCTGCATGCTTCTTCGATGCCCACAAAACCGTTGCCGATCTCGATGACATTGCCATGCTGAAGTGCGGCAACACCGATGACGTTGAGAAAAGCGACGTTTGCGGCGCTGACAGTGCGCATGAGGCCTTGAATGACGATTTGCTCGAAGTGAATCGGCCAAGGCACGGCGACCAGAAAGAAGCAGACTGGAAACGCAAAGTGTTCAACCCAGCGGCGGCCGCCATTTACAAAGGCAAACGACAATGAGGCGGCGAGCGCGCTGAGCGCAAATGTCCAGCCGACAACTCGCCAATCTGGATTGGCTTGTGCGATGATCCGGAGTGGAAAGAAAACCAGCGCAGTGAAAATAATCATCGCTATCGGGATCAACCGACTGCGCGGCGGCGCTGGCGGGGGACGCTGGGTCCAGCGTTGCCAGAGCAAGTAGATTGTAAGCAGCGGGACGATCCAGCCATAGCCATATTGCGGGTTGAGCGACCACTCAGGCGCGAGCGCTTTGATTACTTCAAGCCACAGCAGTATGAAAAAAATCGAGGCGAATAGCAGTGCCCAGCGACCATATCTCGAAGGTGTCGATCTAAGAACATCCGCCGCTGGCGCGATGACTTTCATCGCGGCATAGGGTAGCGGAATTCAAGCCAGTTGCGAGCAAGCGGCTCCGGATGGTCGGCGGAAAAGAGTTGCAGAGCCAGTGGCGCGCGATTCGCTTGTCGGAAGCGCATGCCTATTCTCCAACGACTGGAAGAGCCGATCGAGCGCACCCAGCACATTTTTATCAAGCTGCTCGTGGGAAGCTTCGCAGCCGTCGTCCTGCTTATTTTGTTCGCGTGGGGGGGGTGGCGTGCTTACGAAAGGTGGGAAGAACGCCATCAGGTGCGTCAAGCGACAGCGTTCCTGGAAAATGGCGACTTCAAGTCGGCTGGGTTAAGCGCGCGTCGGGCGCTACAACTGAATGTTAACAGTGCCGGCGCAATGCGCGTCATGGCGCAACTGGCGGAGAAAATGCACGACCGCGTGGCTTTGGATTGGCGACGCAAAGTCCTGCAACTCGAACCCAATTCGACCGCCGATGCCATCGCATTGTCGGATTGCGCATTGCAGTTTGGAGACGCGCGCGCGGCGGAGAAAACCCTCGCCGGGATCCACCCTGCCGGAAAGAACACGGCGGAATTTCACGCCGCAGCTGGGCGATTGGCCAAAGCGCGGAAAGACGCGACCGAAGCAAAGCGCGAGTTTGCGGAAGCACGACACCTCGCACCCGGCAACGAGTCTTACGAACTCGAATACGCGCTAGCTTGCCTCGACGAAAGCAATGCGGCGACGCGCGCTAAAGCTGTAGCCATGCTGGAACGTCTACGCGGCTCGCCTGCGCAGCGTACTGCCGCGACTCGTGCTCTGTTGCTGGATGGCGCGGTCCATCGTCATGATCCAGAGGAACTGCGGAACCTGGCAAGAGAGTTGCAGAGTTACCCCGAAGCGTCCTTTGCCGATCGGCTGCTTTATCTAGACGTGCTGCGGCAACTCGGTGACCGCGCGTATCCAGCTTCCTTGAGCCAGATCGAGAAGGACGCGAGCGCAAAACCGGTGGATCTGGGCGCATTGCTCTCATGGATGAACCTGAACAACATGAGCCTGGTGGCGGTTGATTTCGTCAAATCGCTGCCGGCTGAGGTCCTGTCGACGTGGCCGGTGCCATTGGCCTTGGCGGAAGCTCACAGCAAACTGGGCGATTGGCCAGAGGTGCAAAAGCTGGCGCAAACCGCCAACTGGGGAGAGTCCGAATTTCTTCGACACGCCTACCTAGCACGCGCCTTTCGTGGGAAAAACGAGGCGACTGCCGCGACCCATGAGTGGACGGAGGCGACGAGAGCAGCTTCGGCCCGGCCGCAGTCAATGCTTATGCTGGCGCGTATGATTTACGACTGGGGCTGGAAGAATGAAAGCATCGATCTGCTTTGGCAGCTTACCAAGTACGCAGAAATGCAGTTCGAAGCGCTGCGGGCGCTCTACCTCTATTACCAGAAGGGCCACCACACGCAGGGGCTCTTCCGCGTGCTTTCGCGCCTCAATGAAATCGATCCGGATGACGTAAAGGTGCAAAACAATCTCGCCCAAATCTCGTTGCTCCTGGGTGTCGATCTTGACAGAGCCGGGAAGCGCGCTGCAGAGCTCTACCGCAAAGAATCGTCTGACCCGGCTTATGTCTCCACTTATGCCTTTTCGCTCTACGCCAAGGGGGATGCTCAAGGCGCTATTAACGCAATGAACAAGCTGCGGGCGGATCAGTTAGAG
>DASQXY010000050.1:0-2658 GCA_035639455.1 Chthoniobacterales bacterium
AGCAAAAACTCAACCGGAAAATCGTCGTTCGCCTTAATGCCGCCGACCCTCGCGGCAGCCAGAATCACGACCTGCGGTTTTTCTTTCGCAAAAAAATCGGCCACCGCTTTCTCATCGGCGAGATCGAGCTGGGAACGACCACGGGCGAGTAGGTTGCGATAGCCGTCGGTTTCCAGCCGGCGCGCGATGGCGCTGCCCAACATCCCGCGATGACCGGCGACAAAGATTATTTCCGATTTGTCCATGCGCAGCGTCGAACCCGTTGACGTGTAGCATTTTCTCTTTTGCCGCGTCGCGCAATCTCAGGTGCCACAAATACTGTCGGCGTCTGCAAGCCGCGGGAGCGCAGCAGACCATTACCCATCACCCCAGAGTTTTATTCCGGCTGAACGTAGGCCCGCGCCTTGCTCTTATCTGGCGCCGAGCCGTTCTGGGTGGCTTCTCCTTTCACAACCACAATGAACGCGACTCGAAAACAACCTCGGTGCGGCGTTGACGGTCGGCGCCAAGCCGCGTCGCGCCCACCAGGGAGTCGCGCCCCGATGTCGCACTCTCCTGCCGCAGCTTCAGGAAGACGAATCCGTTCGTATCCATTCGTGTCTGTCCGTAGCTAACATGCACATCCCTTCGCTCATCGAAAAAAAACGCGACGGGCACGCGCTCACCGCAGACGAAATCAAAACCCTGGTCACCGACTTCACCTTTGGGGACGTGCCCGATTACCAGATGAGCGCCTGGGCCATGGCGGTGCTCTTTCGTGGAATGGCCCCGCCCGAAACGCTCCATCTCACTGAGGCGATGGTCCACAGCGGCCGCGTCTTCAAATACCCGAAAGACTCGCCGCGCAAGATTGACCAACACTCTACGGGCGGCGTTGGCGATAAGGTTGCGTTGGTGCTCGCGCCGTTGCTCGCGTGCGATGATGCCTGGGTGCCGATGATCGCGGACCGCGGGCTTGGCATTACCGGCGGCACACTGGACAAACTTGAAAGCATCCCGGGGTTCAACGTCAACCTCGACGACAAACGGGCGCTCAAACAGCTCGACAAAATCGGGGTCTTCGTGATTGGGCAGACCGAAGACATTTGTCCGGCTGACAAAAAACTGTACGCGTTGCGCGACGTGACCGGCACCGTTCCATCGCAGCCGCTCATTGTCGCCAGCATCATGAGTAAGAAGCTCGCCGAAAACCTCGACCGGCTTGTACTTGACGTGAAATTCGGCAGCGGCGCGTTCATGAAGACAAACAAGCAAGCTGAACAACTCGCCGCCGCGATGACCGAGGTCGGCGAATCAATGGGCGTAAAGACAACTCATATTCTCAGTCCAATGGATGAGCCGCTCGGCCGCACTGTCGGCAACGCCCTCGAAGTCGCCGAAGCCGTTGAAACTCTACAGGGCGGTGGTCCGGCTGATCTCGTGAAACTCGCTCTCGATCTTGCAATAAAAGTCTCCAACACGCCGCGACCAAAATTGGAGGAGCGCTTAAGAGATGGAACCGCTTGGAAAAAATTCGTCGCGCTCGTATACGCGCAGGACGGTGACGCTACTGCGCTGGAAAAGTTGGTCGAAGTCCACCGCGCGCCTGTGATCGAGCCGTTGCGCGCCAAGACCGCCGGTCGGGTGAAGAAAATGAACGCTGACCTGATCGGCCGTGCTTCTCTCTTGCTCGGTGCCGGTCGCCAAAGAACCGGCGACGAAATCGACTTCGCCGTCGGATTGTCCGGTATCAAAAAGGTAGGCGAGCATATCGAGATTGACGAGCCGATTCTCACCATTCACGCCCGCGACAAAGCGTCCCTGCGGTTCGTGCGCGCAATGGTTCAGAAGGCATTCGCCATCGGCTGAGGAAGAAGATGCTGTCTCGGTCATCTCGGTCGTCAGCGCGTCTCACGGGCAGAGATAAACAACGAGCGCCCGAAGACGCTGTCGGCCGAGTCAGGCGAACTGCCTCGATTACTTTCTCTCGCCGGGCTGATCTTCGCGGAAAACTTCTGGTGCGGGCAATGGCAACAGCAGAGTAACCAGGATTAGCACTCCGAAAATGATGAAAAGAACGGGCATTTCGATGTCGGGACGCAATCTACCGGTCTGGCGAAGAACCGAGCAGACGGAGCTAATCAGGAGAAACGAACCGATGACGAAAGTGAATTTGTTGATCCTGCGCGCGGCTAAGAAGAGAATCCCCGCAACCCCGAGCCCTCCGCTCCAAAGCCAATCGACACCGGGAATGATATTGAGCGTGTTCAGAAGCCAAGCAATTCCTAGCGCGATGACGAGCACCGCGAGGATGATCATCCGTCTGGTTGTGCTCATAACCCATGAGCCAAGCTGCTTTGCTCGACGAGATCAAGCTCAGCCATGGCTATCGTTGTCCAACAATACGCCGGGAGTGCGTGAGCGCGAAGACGCGAATCCCGCCGCTCAGCAGCACACTAGAAGCCGGGCTCATATTGACGCACTAGCGGGAGCGTAATCGCACCAACGAAATCACGCCGCTCTGCAGCGTTGGCAGGGCGCCCAGCGATGCCGCTCTGCGGCATTCAATATTAAGGGAACATTTTGCGCGAACTAGCGGGAGCGTAACTTTACGGCTGGATGGGGATTGAAAGCTCTCTGGAGGCAATCGTGAAGTTTCGTATTGACGTTGCGAAATGA
>DASQXY010000051.1:0-4607 GCA_035639455.1 Chthoniobacterales bacterium
CCGCCGCTACAGAAGAGAATGAAATTGGTAATGTTGTTGATGCTGTTGACCGCAGCGACGGCGGTCGCGGCTGAAGAAAAGAAGGAGAGCAGGAGTTCTGTGAATGACGAAGTCGCGGTGATTAGAACCAACGACGGCGACATGGTGGTCGAGTTTTGGAAGGACGCGGCACCGAACACAATCGACAATTTCAAGAAGCTCGCGCGCTCCGGTTTTTATGATGGCACGATTTTCCACCGGATCGTGAAAGGCTTTATGATCCAGGGCGGCGATCCAAATTCAAAAGATCCAGCGAAAGAAAGCAGCTACGGTGAAGGCGGCCCCGGTTATAAGATCAAAGCCGAGTTCAATGATCATCCGCACGATCGTGGCGTAATCTCGATGGCGCGCGAAGCGGACCCGGACTCGGCCGGCTCACAATTCTTTATCTGTCTCGCGCCAGTGCACCGGCTGGATCATCAATACACCACTTTCGGCAAGCTGATCAAAGGCGACGACGTCCTAGAGAAAATCGGCAACACACCAGTGACAAGCAACAGCGTGGGCGAAATGAGCAAGCCAACCAAGCGCGTCAGGATCGAGAAGATCGACATTGTGTCGGCGAGCGCGGTGAAATGAACATCTTGTCAGTCAACAGTGATCGGTGATCCGTGGTTCGGTTCAAACCGATCACCGATCAGTGATCACACTCAACATGTCGCGCAATTCCAAAACAACAGTGGCGCTTGTGCAAATGAAGTGTGGCCCGGACCCGGAGAAGAACTTCGCGCGCGGGGTCGAATTCGTTCGCCAGGCTGCAAAGCGGGGTGCCGCGATGGTTTGCCTGCCGGAATTGTTTCGCTCGCACTATTTTTGCCAGACTGAAGACCACGCCAACTTCGGGCTCGCCGAGGAAATTCCCGGACCATCGACATCTGCTCTGGCTGACATCGCGCGCGAGCTCGGCGTCGTTATCGTTGCCTCGCTCTTCGAGAAACGACGCGCCGGCGTTTATCACAACACTGCGGTGGTGATTGAGTCGAACGGCGAGTTGTTAGGCAAATACCGCAAAATGCACATCCCGGATGATCCGCTCTATCACGAGAAATTTTATTTCGCCCCGGGTGACCTCGGATTTCAGGCCTGGGACACCAGAAACGGGAAAATCGGCGTCTGCGTTTGTTGGGACCAATGGTATCCGGAAGCCGCGCGGCTGACGGCGTTGCGCGGCGCCGAGGTTATTTTTTACCCGACCGCAATTGGCTGGCATCCGAAGGAGAAAGCGGAATTCGGGCAAGCGCAGCATTCGTCGTGGCAGGCGATCCAGCGAAGCCACGCAATCGCGAACGGTTGCTACGTCGCCGTTGCGAATCGCGTCGGTCACGAGGTGCCCGCCGGCGGGGAGGGAATTGAATTTTGGGGGCAAAGTTTTTTGTGCAACCCAGGCGGCGAGATCATCGCGCAGGGCTCAGTCGATCAGGAAGACGTCGTGCTCGGCGACGTCGACTGGACAGCGGTAGATCGGCATCGGACCCATTGGCCATTTCTGCGCGATCGGCGCGTTGACGCCTACGGCGGGCTCGAGCAACGCCTGCTCGATTCCTAGTTTCCATTTACGCCGGAGCGCCATACCGTTCGCTCATGAAAACAATCTTCATTTGCATATGCGTGCTGTGCGCGTTCAGCGCGTTCGCGCAGGCACAGGAGGCTACGAAGGCGACTGCGACCTTGGAGCCAAAATCGGAGAGCAAAGTCACCGGCGTGGTCACATTCACCAAGACCGGCGCTGAAACGCGCGTAGTAGCGGACATCGAAAACCTCACCCCAGGCAAGCACGGTTTTCACATTCACGAGAAAGGCGATTGCTCAGCTGCAGACGCGTCCTCGGCCGGCGGCCATTTTAATCCGACACATCAACACCACGGCGGACCAACCGGCACAGAGCGTCACGCTGGCGACCTCGGGAACATCGAAGCGGACGCATCCGGCAAAGCGCACCTCGATTGGACTGGCAAACTGAGCCTCCGTGGCAGCGATTCAATCATCGGTAAGTCGGTGGTCGTGCACGAAAAAGCAGATGATCTGAAAACTGACCCAGCCGGCAATTCCGGCGCGCGCATCGCCTGCGGCGAAATTCACGCGTCGCAGTAAATCGGTAAGCTCGCCAGTCACCGCACGTGCAACTGCAAGATTCGACATGCAATTGTTAACGCTCAGTGAGATCCGCCGGGCCGCACAAAACGACGCGATCACGGCGCGTGTGCATGTGCAGGTGGAAAGCGCGGCGCCGCGGCTGACGCGTGAACAACAGCCGTACTGCGAGTTAAGCCTGGCGGATGCATGCGATCGCATGACGCTGCGGGTGTGGAGCGATCATCCCGCGTACAAGGCGTGCAGCTCGCTGACGGAGGCGGATTTCATCGAGCTGACCGGCGAATTCCACCAGCATTCGCAGTACGGCCTAGAAGCGCGGAAGTGGACGGTGCGGCCGTTGATCGAACAGGAAAGAAGCCAATTGCTGCAAGGGCCGCCCGAGCTGCGGGCCAAACAAGCAGCGGACTGGGATTACATCTTGAAGACGATCCGCTCGATTGGCGATCCGCGACTGCGGATTTTATCTGAGGCATTTCTGAAGGAATGGGGCGATCGCTTCCGACGGACCGCTGCGGCGCGCAATTATCATCACGCCCGTCGCGGCGGATTGGTCGAACACACTGCCCAAATGCTCCGTGCCGCGCTCGCCATCGCGCCGTTATATCGGCAATTAAACATCGATCTTCTCCTCGCCGGAATTTTGTTTCACGACTGCGGAAAGCTGTGGGAGAACGCGCTGCCGGAAAACGGGTTTGTCATGACCTACGAGGAGCGCGGCGAATTGATCGGGCACATCTCGATCGGGCTCGAGCTGGTCAATTCGCTCTGGCGTAAAATCGCCGCTGAGAACGCCGAATCCTGGAAAAATCTCTCCCCACCGTCCGAGGACGTACGCTTGCATCTGCTGCACCTGATCGGCGCGCACCACGGCGAACCGCAGTTCGGTTCACCAGTGAGTCCAAAGACCCCGGAGGCAATGGCGTTGCATTACATCGACAATCTAGATGCGCGCCTCGAAATGTTTGCCGCCGGCTACGCTGTCGCAAAGCCGCTGGCCGCGCGCATCTTCGATCGGGTGCGACCATTGCCGGGGAATCTCGTCAAATCGCTCGAGAAATTTCAGGAACCGACAAATACTGGCCGGTCAGACGGCACATTATTGTAGGGGACGGTGATACCATCGCATGGAAGTGGCTGCTTCTCCTACAATTCTAGGCGGCGTTTCGCTTCGGCGAGATATATTTCGTCGATTTCGAGCCCGATGAATTTTTTCACGCCGAGATTTTTTGCGGCGATGGCGGAATTCCCGATGCCGAGAAACGGATCCAGCATCGTCTCAACGCGTGAGACGCCGTGCAGTTTGATACACCACTCGGCGAACTGAACGGGGAACGTCGCCGGGTGCGGCCGCTCCTTTGCTCGGCTCTGGATGGTTTCGTACGGAATAAACCATGTATTCCCGCGGCAACGCAGGTCGCTCCCGCGGGTATGCGCCCAACGCGCGATGTTCGATTTGTCCTGATATGGAACTCCGATCGCCAGACGGTCTAGCCCGATGCGTCCGGTCTTTGTGAAATGGAAAACATATTCGTGGCAATCGTTCAGGAATCGCCGCGAACTGATCGGTTTGAAGTGGCCGAAGGTTTGTTCGATCGGAGAGACGCCGGTCGGCAGAGACAACCGAGACAGTTGCCTTCCGATCGCAATCGATTTGATCCAATGAATGGTGTTTTGGAGGATAAAGAGCTCACGAAATGTCATCACCATTTCATGCGGTAACATTGGCTTCGACGGCGCCGCGCCGACGTTCAGGAAGAACGACCCTGTCAGTTTGAGAACACGGTGGATCTCCGCAGCCCATTCGCTGCACCAGCGTAGATACGATTGGCGATCTTGGCGGTCAGAAAATTTGCCGTAACGAATGCCGAGATTGTAAGGCGGCGATGTGACGATAAGATCGACATGCTCGCGCGGCAGCTTCGACATGGCGGTGAGACAATCTTCCTGCCGCAGCTCGAACTTCGTCATACCAGAAATTTTGCGCCGGTCGCAACCTCGTACAACTCGGAACATACACTGTCACTCTGTGCGTCCAGTGGGGTTGAACTCCGCTGCCAATCGTTCACCGGCAGGCAAAACATCCGCGCTGCGCACAATCGTGGACACGCATGTTCGGCGGCACCGAAAATTCGCTACGCCGAAACAGTTCGACTATCTTCCAGTAATGGCTGACAAGCCGTCGAAGCTGAAGATCGCCAACCGGGAGTTCACGTCGCGCTTGCTGGTTGGGACCGGGAAGTTCGCATCGAGCGAGCTGATGCGCGATGCCCTGATCGCGAGCGGCACCGAGCTTGTGACGGTCGCGCTCCGGCGGGCAGATCTCTCCGGTAAACACGATCCGTTCGCGAACATTCTCGATTTTATCGATCCGAAGCGTTTTCTGCTTTTGCCGAATACGAGCGGCGCGCGTAACGCAGAGGAAGCTGTGCGCCTCGCCCGACTGGCTGCGAGTGCCGGCTTGCCGAAATGGATCA
>DASQXY010000052.1:0-19001 GCA_035639455.1 Chthoniobacterales bacterium
CGAGCCGCACCTGGTCTTCCGGTTTGCCGGTGTGCTGCGAAATGATTTTAATGATCCGCTTCTTTAACTTGAACATGTAATCGACCTGGCGCTCGACATCGCTTGCTGCACCTTGCGCGCCGCCGGACACTTGGTGAATCATGATGTCGGAATTCGGTAGCGCGAACCGCTTGCCCTTCGTGCCGGCGCAAAGCAGCACCGCGCCCATACTCGCGGCCATTCCGAGGCAATACGTCGTCACGTCGCAGGTGAGGAACTGCATTGTATCATAAACCGCGAGCCCCGCGGTGACGACGCCACCTGGGCAGTTGATGTAAACGTTGATATCCTTTTTGCCATCTTCCATTTGCAGGAAGAGCAGCTGCGCGATCACGAGGTTTGCGATGTGATCGTCAATTGGCGTGCCGATGAAAACGATCCGGTCCTTGAGTAAACGCGAATAGATGTCGTAGCTGCGCTCGCCGCGCCCGGTTTGCTCCACTACCATCGGAACGAGGATCGATTGCGATAGATTTCCGTTCGAATTGCTCATTATTTCTCTCTCGCCGCGTCGTCCTGCGCGGCCGGCTGGACGCTAACATTCGCTTTTAGGAAATCAAGAGTCTTGCCCAGCAGGATCTGCTCCGTGAGCCCGTCCAGTCCATCGTGATCCGCCAGTTCCTTGCGCATTTTATCAACTGACACGTTGTAGCGTGCTGCTTCCTGCCTCACCCGAAGATCAACATCTTCGCGTGTAACACGGATTTTTTCGTTTTCCGCGATTCGTTGCAGGATGAAATTTGTTTTCAGTCGATGCGCCGCGAGCGACCCGGCGCCCTCAACCAGCTCCTTTTCTTTTCCTTTCAGCACCTCATCCGTCACGCCGCGCTCGCGATTGCGATGGACGAGCTCGTTTAATGCGCGCCGCGTTTCATTCTGCAAAAGCGGCGGCGGCAAATCGAATGTCGTGTGCTCGTGCAAGTATTTGATGATTTGCGATTCCTTCGCGCGCTCCACCTCGTGCTCTTTCTCATGCTCTAAGTCGCGCGCGATCATCTGCCGGAGATCGGCAAGTGATTTGCCGGGCACCAACTTCGCGCCGAGCGCGTCGTCGATCGGCGGCAGCACACGTTCCTTGATCTCCTTCAGCGTGACAGCGTAGTCGGCTTTCTTCCCGGCAAGCTCCTTGACCAAAAAATCTCCCGGAAACTCCACCTGCGCACTCCGTGTTTCGCCTGGTTGCATTCCGACGAGCTGTTCGCAAAAGCGCGGCAGGAAATTTTCGGGCGCGAGATGAAGCCAGAATTTTCTGCCGCCGTGCAGATTCTTGCTCGCGTTCGGCGCGATCTCCGCGATCGATCTGCCTTCGATCGCGCCGTCAAAATCGAGCACGGCGAAATCGCCCATCTGCAATCCGCGCTGCGTAACATCGATAAAATCCGCTGCCTGCTCGCGCAATCGCTCAAGCGCCGTATGAATCTCCGCGTCCGAAACCTTGGTGTCCGGCAATGTCACAGGAATGTTTTTATAATCCGGCAACTCAAACTCCGGCGCGGTGACCACCGTTGCGCGAAAGCGCATCGACTTGTCACCAGTAAACTGCACGTCCTCGATGTTCGAAACCGACGCGACGCGTAACTGCTTCTGCGCGATCGCGTCGTGATAACTTTTTGAGACCAGCTTCTTCGTGACCTCGTCCTGAATTTCCTTGCGAAATCGTTTCTCAATGACCGCACGCGGCGCCTTACCCGGCCGGTAACCGGGAACTTTCGCAAAGCGCGCAAAGCTGCTCGCTGTCGCGTCCCACTCTTTCGAGACCTCCTCCGGCTGCAGCTCGATCCGCAAAGTCGAGACGGAGTTTGGTTGTTGCTCGAGCTCGACCTTCATCCAAGCAGCGACGGTTGTAGCAGCGCTTGTGTCAAGCGCCGAGCTCAAGGAGCAACGGTCTCCACACCCGTGCTCTACAAGTTTAATCGGCAGCTTGGAAGCCGCTGCTCCTTGCTACGCAAACACCTTTTACGTAGACCGAATGCACCTGTCGAATGCCGAACCAATAGGCGAGCTCGCGATAGTCCTCGCAATCGAATACGCAGAAATTCGCGCGTTTCCCCGGCTCGAGTGATCCAATCCGGTCGCCGCGGCCTAACGAATGGGCTGCGTTGATTGTCGACGCGGTGATCGCTTCGGCGGGGGACATCTTCATCTGTGTGCACGCGAGCGACAGAACCATCGGCATCGATGGTGTCGGCGACGACCCCGGGTTAAAATCCGTCGCGAGCACGACTGCAAGACCAGCTTCGATCATTTCTCGCGCGCGCGGATAGCCGGTCGATCCAAGCGCATACACTGAGCCCGGCAAAAGAACCGGTTGCACGCCGGCGGATTTCATTGCCGCAATGCCCTGCGTGTCCGTTTTTTCCAAATGATCCGCTGTTGTCGCTTTTAATTCGGCGGCCAGTTTCGCCCCACCCGAATTGCTTAGTTGATCACCATGGATCCGAAGCCCGAGTCCAAGTCTTTTCGCTCTAGTCAAAATTTCCCGTGATTGTTCAGTGTTGAAATAACCGTGCTCGCAAAACACGTCACAGAACTCAGCCAGTTTATCCTCCGCGACGCGCGGTAACATCTCCTTACTCACAACACCGACATATTGATCTGACGAAATGTCGGGCGGCACGGCGTGCGCGCCGAGAAACGTCGGCACAATCTCCAGCGGCGACTCTTTGCTGAGTCGCCGCATCACACGCAAGATCTTCAGCTCCTCGTCAGTCGTTAGGCCATAACCAGATTTCGCCTCCAGGGTTGTCGTACCGCACCGCAAAAACCACGCGAGACGCCTCTTCGCGCTTGCGAGCAGCTCGTCTTCACCAGCCGCGCGTGTCTTCTCAACCGTTGACCAGATGCCGCCGCCGGCTCTGGCGATCTGCTCGTAAGTTTCGCCCCGCGCGCGTCGTTCAAAATCCTCGAGCCGATCCCCGGCGAAAACCAGATGGGAATGCGCGTCCACGAATCCCGGCAGAACGATTCGACCTGCAACATCGACAATCTGCGCGTCACGCGCGCTCCTTTCGATCTCGTCGCTGCTCGCGACGACGTCGATCCTGCCGTCCCGAACCAGCATGCCACCGTTCCGGATAATCGCGAGTTGAGACAGTTCACCACGCACGCGCGGTCGCTTGGGACCGATCAACGTGACGAGCTGCGAAGCATGAACAACCGCGAGCGAACACATCGGACGCGTTTTCTGTAGCGGCGGTCTGTAACCGTCGCAAATCTTTGCCGCCCCGCGGCGGTCCCGCTTTACTGCAGCTTTGCTCGCAGGGTTTTCTGAATGTTATGAAACTCCAACTCCGACTCGGCACTGATCTGCTGCGCCTCTTTCAGGAGCGCCGATTTCGGTTTTTCGTCCTTCAGTTGGCCCAGATTGATGCGCACGTTCAACGCCGCGCCTTCGATGCACGCGCGGGTCGCAAGCACGCCGACGCCGACATCGGAAATGGACGCGGGATTGCCTTTCTCGGCCATAGCGACGAGCAGCGGGTATGATTTCGCAGCAGTTTCCATCACCCGCAGGGGAATCTCAGCCGCGTGTTTTGTTGCTGCTTCGATCGCCGACGAGCGCGCTGCTTTTTCTTTCTCGGATCCCCTCGGTAATGCAAAAGCATCCATCACTTTGTTGAATGCCGCAGTGTCTTCATCGACCAGAGCCAGCAGTTCGTCTTTCAGCTGCTGCGCTTTGACGGCCCAATCACTGAAGTACTCAAGCGTATCGCCCCAGCCGCGTTTGCCTGCCGACAGGTTCGCCACCATACCGCCTAACGAGGCGCCGAGAGCGCCCAGCAGCGCCGCCACCGATCCCCCGCCCGGCGCCGGTGAATCGGTCAGCGTCTCATTACAAAACTCGCGCAGATTCATTTTCACGAGCGACGGCTTCGGCATCGCTGATTCAATTTTCAATTCGATAATCTTTTCCTGCGGGTCGAAAGGCTTCAGCTCGCTCAAGCCTAACGAACGGATCGCGATCTCGATCAACTCTTCCTCGGACGCGCCTTCCGACCATTTCTGTTTGCGCAGAAAATAGCGGCCGGCCTGAACGAGCGTTTTCTTCGGAACCATGCCGACGATCTCCGAGCCGGTGACGCGGAGACCGCGTTTCATAGCCGCGTCGCAACAGGCGTCGAACGCGACGTGCAGCGGCGTCTCCTCGATGTTGGTGAGGTTCATTGAAACCTGCGCGATGCCGTACTCTTCCACGTACCAGCCGATCGCCTTAACGTGCTTCAGCATTCCGGGAATGCGCACCGGCTCGCCATTCGCGTCCAACACCGGTTTACCCGAGGGCGTACCGTCGTCGGTTTTGACCCGGCCTTGCTCGCGGACATCGAACGCGACCGAGTTCGCGCGCCGCACCGAGTTCGTGTTCAGGTTCACGTTGTAGGCGATGAGGAAATCGCGCGCTCCAATCACGGTTGCACCGGCTTTTTCGTTGAACACTGGCGGCCCGAAATCCGGCATCCATTCCGGTCGCTTGATCTTTTCGAAGAAGCCTTCGTATTCGCCCGCACGAATCGCCGCCAAATTCGCGCGCGCCTTGTCTCGTGCGGCGCGCTCATAGAGATAAACCGGAATCTTCAGCTCCTCGCCGACCCGCTCGCCCAATTTTCGTGCGCAATCGATTGCCTCTTCCCAACTGACGTTGCTCACCGGAATGAACGGGCACACATCCGTCGCGCCCATCCGAGGATGCGCACCTTTGTGTTTGCGCATATCGATCAACTCGGCGGCTTTTTGAATCGCACGAAATGCCGACTCACCCGCTGCCTCGGGGTTTCCGACGAAAGTGACCACGGTTCGGTTTGTCGTCGCACCAGGATCAACATCGAGGAGCGAGACGCCGTCGACCGATTGAATCGCGTCGGTGATCTGCCGGAGAATGTTTTGATCGCGCCCTTCCGAGAAATTCGGCACGCACTCGATCAGCTTCTGCATGATCAATCGCGTGGGCGCGGTTCCATTGGAATGTCGATCTTGTGTTTTGCCGCAAAATCAATTGCCCGGAAATAGCCAGCATCGGCGTGTCGGAGGATGCCCGTTCCGGGGTCGCTGGTGAGGACGCGTTCGAGGCGGCACTTTGAGTTGTCTGTGCCATCTGCGACGACGACCATCCCCGCGTGCTGTGAGAAGCCAATTCCGACGCCGCCGCCGTTGTGAATGGAAACCCACGACGCTCCGGCCGCGGTGTTGACAAGTGCGTTCAGCAGGGGCCAGTCGGCGATCGCGTCGCTGCCATCCGGCATGCCCTCAGTTTCGCGGTTGGGCGACGCAACCGAGCCAGCGTCGAGATGATCGCGGCCGATGACAATCGGCGCTCTGATCTCGCCGCGCCTCACGAGTTCGTTCATCGCCACGCCGAATTCGGCGCGCTCACCGTAGCCGAGCCAGCAGATCCGCGCCGGCAGGCCTTGAAAATGAATTCGATCGGTTGCCAGCTTGAGCCAACGCGCGAGCGTTTGATTTTCGGGAAACAGTTCGAGCGCCAGCTTGTCCGTGCGGGCGATGTCTTCAGGCGCGCCACTCAACGCGACCCAGCGAAACGGGCCTTTTCCCTCGCAAAATAAGGGCCGGATGTACTCGGGAACGAACCCGGGAATATCGAACGCGTTCTTCACTCCGGCTTTCTGCGCCTGCGCGCGGATGTTGTTGCCGTAATCGAACGCGATCGCGCCCTTTTTCTGCAACGCGAGCATCGCATCGACATGCACTGCCATCGATTGCATCGCGCGCTCGATGTATTCGTCCGGATTTTTGCGGCGCAACGCGAGTGCATCCTCCAGGCTCATGCCCTTCGGGACATAACCATTGAGCGCGTCATGCGCGCTGGTTTGATCAGTCAGCACGTCAGGGACAATTCCGCGCCGAACGATTTCGGGAAGAACATCAGCGCAGTTTCCGACAAGGCCGACGGAAACAGACCGTCGATCCTTTCGAGCTCGGTCGAGCATCTGAAGCCCTTCATCAAGTGACGAAGCAATTTGATCGCAGTAGCCGCTCCTGAGTCGTTTCTCGATACGCGCCGGATCGACTTCAACCCCGAGGAAAACGGCGCCATTCATCGTGGCGGCGAGCGGTTGCGCGCCACCCATGCCACCGAGCCCGCCAGTCAAGACGAACTTTCCATCAAGCGAGCCGCCGAAATGTTTCCGGCCTGCGGCGGCGAAGGTTTCGTACGTGCCTTGCACGATGCCCTGGCTGCCGATGTAAATCCATGATCCGGCGGTCATTTGGCCGTACATCGTGAGGCCAAGCCGCTCAAGGCGATTGAACTCGGCATAATTATTCCACTGGCCGACAAGATTAGAATTCGCGATCAACACGCGCGGCGCTTCGTCGTGCGTGCGGAACCTGCCGATCGGCTTGCCCGATTGCACAAGTAGCGACTCGTCCTGCTCCAAATTTTGCAGCGAACGCACGATCGCATCGAACGCTTCCCAACTGCGCGCGGCGCGACCGGTGCCACCGTAAACGACGAGCCGATCCGGATCCTCGGCCACGTCGGGATCCAAGTTGTTCATCAGCATTCGCATCGCTGCTTCCTGATGCCAGCCTTTGCACGTGAGCTCGGTTCCACGCGGCGCACGAATCATTCGTTTTCCGGTCATATATCGTCGAATTTACCTGACCGTATGCTTTCCGCCATTCGCGCAATGTCAGCCGCCAAAGCGCGGTCCTGCGTGAGCGCTTGGGCGATTTTGCGAATCACTTCGAATGCGCGTTCCACACCCAGCCCGGCTTTCAACGGATGCCGATGTTCCAATCCTTCCGCGGCGGCGAGCAATTCGATTGCGAGCAGGTTTTCCGCAAGATCGAGAATCGAGCGCAGCTTCAGCGCGGCCGTCATTCCCATCGAGACGTGGTCTTCTTTTCCGCCCGAGGTCGGGACGTTATCGATGCTGGCTGGATGGGCGAGCACTTTCGCTTCGTTCAGCAATGAGACCGCAGCAACATGCGCGATCATAAATCCACATTGCGTGCCGGCATGTCGCGCCAGGAACGGCGGCAGACCTTCATTTAAATCCGGGTTTACCAGACGATCGATGCGGCGTTCACTGATGCTCATCAAGTCGGTCATGGCAATCGCGGCATAATCAAACGCCAGCGCGAGAGGTGCGCCATGAAAATTGCCACCGGAGATAACGTCGCCAGTGTCGAAGAAGATCAGAGGATTGTCTGTTGCTGAGCCGGATTCGATCTCCAGAAGCTTCGCGCAATGCGCGAGCGCGTCGCGCACCGCCCCGTGTACCTGCGGCATACAACGCAAACTGTACGCGTCCTGCACACGCGGGTCGTTCTCGCGATGCGACTCGCGAATTTCGCTGCTCTGCAAAATCGACAACAGATGATTGGCGACCGCTCGTTGGCCCGCGTGCGGTCGCGCCTCTTGCAAACGCGGATCGAACGCGGCGGGTGTGCCGAGGAGCGCTTCTAAGCTCATCGCGCCGGCAATGTCGGCCACGAGAGCGAGACGTTGCGCGCGAAAGATCGCTAGGCCGCCGATCGCGTGCATCCCTTGGGTGCCGTTTAACAATGCGAGGCCTTCTTTTGCTTCGAGTTGCGCCGGTTTTAATCCGGCGCGGCGCAACGCTTCTGAGCTTTGCAAGCGGTCACCAGCGAAGAACGCGTCGCCTTCTCCGATTAATGCTAACGCCAGATGGGCAAGTGGCGCGAGATCGCCACTTGCGCCGACGGAACCTTTCTCCGGAATCACCGGATAGACGCGACGATTGAGCATTTCGCAAAGCATCTCGATGATTTCAGCTCGGATGCCGCTGAATCCCAGCGTGAGCACGTTAGCGCGGAGCAACATCATGGCACGCACCTCCGGCTCAGAGAGAGGATTGCCAACGCCACAGGCGTGGCTGCGAACGAGGTTCAATTGCAACTCGCGGAACTCGTTAGGGCGGATCCGCACATCCGCCAGCTTTCCGAATCCGGTGTTGACTCCGTAAACCGCGGTATCGCGCGCGATGATCTTTTCAATAACTGCGCGAGACGCATGAATTCGCGGCAGCGCGGATGCTGAAATTTCCACACGCTCACGCCCAAATGCTACGCCAGCAATGTCACTGAGGGACAAGGCCTGGCCGTTCAGTTGCATGGCCAACTGTAACGAGAACCCTCGAAGCGTGGAAGCGCTGAAGCGTTCCGCCTAAGAAACGAAAAGGCCAGGCCGACAGCGACCTGGCCCTTTGTTGAATCCATCCGCGGATGGGCACGACGCGGAACTATTTGGAATATCCGCGTGTGCTGGCCGTTGTCCCGGTGGACATCGTCTCTTGCTTGTGGGCGCAAGCGCCCAGACTCAACGTGCTGACCAAAACGGCCAGGAGCATGATCGCTTTGAGGAATTTCAATCTATATCGCCTCCTTTCCGAGCAGGTTGCTGCTCCCTTCTAGGCAGGGACCTGATGTGTAAGCAACGCTTTTCACACGCTTTAGAAACGTGTGCGCGTGCGCGGCAGGATGTGTCAAAGCGTCACTCACGAATGACGACCGATGTGCCTGCCTCGACCAAGTCGAACAATTCAGCCACATCGGCATTGCGCATTCGGATGCAGCCACGGCTGTCCGGCCTGCCGATCTTGTCCTCGTGTTTTGTGCCATGAATGTAAATGTAACGATCACGCGTGTTCGCATTGTGTTCTTCCGCTCCGTCGAGCCAGAGAATCCGCGCCATAACGAAATCGTCAGTCGCAGGCAGTGGTTCGTCGGCACGCACTGGCACACGCCCCACGAAGATGGTGCCTAGAGGCATGCCGTGACCGATTTTCTCCGCGATCCGGAAGCGGCCAGTTGGCGTTTTCAAACTGTTTGCCTCAGTTCCTAATCCGAAGCGCGAAGTTGAAATGGGATAGGTCCGCAAAGTTTCGTCACCACGCCACACCGTAAGCGTTTGCTCACGAACAGAAATGTCGATCTTGGTCTCGGCGCGTTGCATGACAAACCAGCCGCGGTAATGTCCGCCTACCTGTGAGAAAATACCACATCGTAGTCGTCGGAGCGACCGGCGCTGTCGGAACCGAGCTGGTACGCGTGCTCCAGAGACGCAATTTTCCGGTCGCGACATTGCGCGCGATCAGCTCAGCGCAGTCCGCCGGAAAGGCTGTCCAGTATGCGGGCCTTTCCGTTCCGGTCGAAGAATTAAACGAGCATTCGTTCGACAAGATCGATCTCGCCTTTTTCAGTGCTGGCGGCGAAGTGTCCCGTCAATGGGTTCCAATTGCCCGAGAGAACGGCGCGGTGGTTATCGACAACTCATCGGTGTTCCGAATGGAACCCGATGTGCCGCTGATCATCCCGGAGATTAATGGCAACGACGTGCACCAACATCGCGGGCTGATTACCAACCCGAATTGTACAACGGCGATTGCGCTGATGGCGCTCTACCCACTGCACCGGGCATTCCAAGTCCGCCGTATCTTTGCGGCGAGCTATCAGGCCGTCTCCGGCTCCGGAGCACGCGCAATGCAAGAGCTGCAAATGCAAACGGAAGCCGCGCTGCAAAATCGACGATTACTTGCAGAGGTCTACCCGCACTCAATCGCATTTAACCTCCTACCGCGCATCGACGCGCTACTCGAGAACGGCTACACGAAAGAGGAAATGAAAATGCAGGAGGAAAGCCGCAAAATCATGCATCTGTCGGGATTCCGCGCCTCCGTCACTTGCGTGCGCGTTCCGGTGTTTCGGTGCCATTCGGTGGCGGTCAGCGCTGAGTTTGAAAAACCAGTGTCGGTCGATCAAGCACGCGAGGTGTTGGCGAAAGCGCCAGGGCTGGAACTTGTCGATGAACCGCAAAATGACCGATATCCGATGCCGCTAAGCGTCACAGGAAAGGACAATTGTCAGGCTGGGCGCGTGCGAATTGACTGCGCGTTTGAGAACGGTCTTTCCTTTTGGGTTAGTGGAGACCAGTTGCTGAAAGGCGCAGCTCTAAACGCCGTCCAGATTGCGGAGCTGCTGTAGCGACCAGCCCCGCTGTCGCCGTTCTGATTAATTGCGAACTTAAAACAAATCAGCCCCGGATTTCTCCGGGGCTGACGATCAATTCACCCGTGACTTGTTAGGGCGATGGTGAAGGAGACGCTCCGGCCTTCTTTTTTCCGCCTTCGGTCCTCCCAGGCGCCTCAGCCGGTCCGCGCTCCCGCCGTTCAGCGGCGGCGCGGCGTTCCGCAGCTGGTCCAGTTTCACCGCGTTCAGCAGCTGGCCCGCGTTCGCCAGGTGATGGTCGCGCTCCCGCTGCCGCTGCACCGCGCTCTGGAGCTCCCTGCGCTGGGCTGCGCTCCTGTAGATTTTCACCGGCCCGCGTAAACGGCGTGGCACTCGGTGGCGGAGCTTGCGGTCGGCCACGGGGCGCTTCGCGGGGGGCTGCACTCGGTCGGCCCTGCGGAGCAGCGGGTGTGGCACGCTCAAACTCACCTTTGTGTTTGCCTCGAGCTTGCTGCGGCGGTGTTGTTGCTGGTGCTGCTGTTGCCGCACCGGCCGCCGCGGGGCTCTCGCCAACTTGTTCGCCCGGTCGCCCGCGGCGGTGCTTGCCAGCTGCGCCAGGTGATGGCGAAGTCACAGCTGGCGGTGCAGTCGCAGCGGCTTGTCCGCGCTCAGCCGCTCTGGCTCTGGGCCTGCCACGCTCAACGGGAGAAGCAGCGCCCGTCGCGCCAGCTGCTGTTGCCGCAGGACTTGCGGCCGCGGCCGGGGAAGCTTGAGCCGCAGCAGCGCCTCGGGTCGGTGGCGGAATTTGTTTCGGGTTTTCAGCTTTGATTTTTTGCTTCAGCTGGTCTGCATCAGCAACCCCCGTCCAGCCCTTCTCGATTTTCGCCTGCGCCACTCTCGTCTTCACGGCCGGAGGTGCGACTCGCTTGTTCGGCTTCTGGATCTTCGACGGAGCTGCGATCACCAGCTTCTCGCCTTGCACCTTGGTGACTGACCCGGACTTGACGGCAGCCGTCGGATCGATGTTTTGCCGCTCAACCGCGAGCCGTTGAATGGGCCGGCTCGACTGCCCGCTGAGCGTATTATAGTCGGGGCCATAGTTGTAAACGGTGTTGTTGTTGTAAGTGATGTTCGTCACGTTCACGGTCTGGTTGATGTAAGCAACGTTTTGCGTGGGGGCGAAAATGCGGTCGCGCAGGACCGGCTCACCGATGTAGCGGACGTCGACGAAATTGTAATACGCCGGCCCGATATCGAATTCGACATCGACGCTCGGGCCCACCAGCGCTTCACCGCGGTAAACGATGCCGGGACCACGCGGAGGCAATGGCGCCCAGCCAAGGTAACCGCCGCCGACTCGCCAGGAGACCCAGGCTGGTCCCCAATCTAAATCGCTGCCGGGGAACCAAGCCCAGCCGTAATCCGCAAGGCGGGCCCAGCGGCCGTAGTGGTATGTGGCCCAGCCGAAATCCTCGTACGATATCCAAGTCCAGCCGAGATCCGTATAGGCCCAGTACCCATCGGTATAGGGACGCCAGTTCGGATCGCTGATCGCGACGTCCGGCTGCCAGCCATAGCCGTAGTCAGTGACTTCAATCCACTGTCCCCCACTAAGATTGTTGTAGAAGAAGTCGACCGAAACTTCGGCTGCCGTCGCGTGACGTGCGGCCGGCAAGAAGAACGCGAAAATTGCTAAAGCAAGCAGTGTTCGTTTCATATGGTGTTATAGTTTTGAGTCGTTAGACACGGCTGCCGCGTTGATTATTCACCCAGCCAAGTCGCAGCCCCAGCGCTGTTAGCACCAGTGATTACTGCGGCCGCAACACCACGAAGGAGCGGAGGCGATGGCGGCAGACGGAGAGAACCTGCGGCTGTGCGGCATCGATGGAACTGACGATCTTGTTATAGTCGGCCACCGACGTGACCGGCTGCTGGTTGATCTCCTCGATCACGTCGCCCTTTTGTAATTCCGTCGCGCCGCTGTCAGGATCGACATCGGTGATAACGACACCACGAACGTTCCGCGGGAGATCCAGCTGCCGGACCAGCTCCGGGGTGAGTTCGCCCACATGAACGCCAGCGAGACCGCCAGCACCTTCTTGTTGTTCACCTGGTCCAGCCGGCGGTTGTGGCGTTCCCTGGCGCGGCAACACGCGCGCGGATTGGTAATTCAACGGCTCTTCTTTAATCTGCGTCCGCATAGTCATTGGTTTGCCATTGCGCATGATCTCAAGCTCGACGGTTTTGTTCGGCTCCGTCTGCGCGACCAGACTGCGGAGCGCGGAAAAGCTCTTCACGTCGTGACCGTCGAACTTGCGGATGAGGTCGCCCTTCTGCAGTTGCGCCTGCGCGGCAGGCGAACCCGGCATGACCTCATCGACAATGACTCCTTCGGCATCGGCACTCGTTCGTCCGGGCTGCAGCGCGCGTGTGCGGATGCCGAGGTAACCGCGAATGATCCGGCCCTTTTTCAACAAGCTCTCCAACGCCGTGCGCACCGTATTGGACGGAATAGCGAAACCGATGCCGGCGGAGGTGCCGCTGCTCGAGATGATCGCGGTATTAATCCCGATGACTTCACCGTGCAAATTGATGAGTGGGCCGCCGCTGTTGCCCGGATTGATCGCCGCGTTCGTTTGCAAAAGTTCACCAAACATATCGCTGCGGCTGGGGCGTGTCTTTGAGCTGATGATGCCGTCGGTTACGGTTTCGGAGAAGCCGAATGGATTACCAATTGCCAAGACAAAATCACCCGCCTGCACGGTATCAGAGTCGGCTAATTTGAGCGGTTTGACGCCGGGATTGTCGATCTTGAGCACGGCTAGATCTACTTCCGAATCAGCGCCTACCAGCCGCGCTTTTTCGGTGCGCCCGTCGCTCAATTGCACTTCGATCTCGTCGACATTCTCAACCACATGATTGTTGGTAATGATATGCCCCTCGTTCGTGACAATGACGCCCGAGCCTAACGAGTTCTGAACCAGCGCCTCTTCGTTCGGATTGCGAAACGGCCGCGGGTTACGGAAGAAAAATTGAAATGGGTCCAGCTCATACTCGCGCCGAATCGCGATCTTCTTTGATGTTTTGACCGCCACAACGGCCGGAATCACGCTGCTGACGAGCGCGCGTCGCTCGCGATTAAGCGCGTCGAGCGAAGCCACCTGCTTTGTGTCAACGCTTGGCTCTGAGGCCAATGTGTATTTTTCCGGTGTCCGCCGCTCCAGCAGAGCGAGGCCACCATGCTTGAGCCGGTAATCGTAAAGCAACGAGATGGCGGCGCTAACAAGCAGGACAAATAACAAAAATTTCGCCAGGTTCTTCATCAACTAACGTTCGCAAACGTGCGGCCCTCTGGTTCGACAATTAACCGGCGGAAACGTTGATTCTCCGGGAGCTCCAGCCGCGGGTCACGCTCGAAGATCGACATCGCCGCCGCACGTGCGCGGCGCATCAGCTGCGCATCGCGTTTCAGATCGCCGATTTTGAGCGCGGGCAAACCGCTCTGGGCGGTGCCGAGCAAATCCCCCGGACCGCGCAACTCCCAGTCGGCTTCCGCGACCTCAAAACCGTTCGACGTGTTTTCCAAAACCTCGAGCTTGGCCGACGCGTCTTGCGGTTGTTCGGCCGTAAGCAAAATGCAGTAGGATTTGTACTCGCCGCGACCGATGCGGCCGCGCAACTGGTGCAACTGCGCAAGCCCGAATCGTTCGGCGTTTTCAATCAGCATCACCGTGGCGTTCGGCACATCAACGCCCACCTCGATGACTGTGGTCGCAATCAACGCCGGCGTCTCTCCCCGTCGGAACCGTTCCATGATTCCCTGTTTATCCGCCGCTGGCAGGCGCCCATGGATCAGCTCACAGCGGTACGGGTGCAAACGTTCGCGCCACCTTTCGTACTCCGCCGCCGCCGCTTTGATCTCGACCTTATCGCTCTCCTCGACGAGTGGGTAAACGATGTAAACCTGTCGGCCTGACTCGAGCTGTCTCCGTAAAAACATGATAACCTCACCCAGTTTCGATGCGTCGCGCACAAGGGTGATGATTCTGCCGCGATTCCGCGGCATTTCGTCGAGCACAGACACATCCAGATCGCCGTAGACAGTCATGGTGACGGTGCGCGGGATGGGCGTCGCCGTCATGACGAGTACGTCCGGTGCTGGCTCGCGACTCGTTAAACGGGCACGCTGCGCGACGCCAAATTTGTGCTGCTCATCAATTACGACGAGCCCGAGATTCGAGAACGTTACGTTTTCGTACAACAGCGCGTGCGTACCGACGATTAGGTTGGCATCTTCGGTCCCGGCAAGCACGGGCAGAAAACTTTCCTCCTGGCGTGCGCCGGTGCGCAAGGCGATGCGCACGACGAGCGGGTCGAGCCAGTGGCGTAATACTGCATAGTGTTGCTCGGCCAAAATCTGGGTCGGCGCCATGAACGCGCACTGATAGCCGGCCTCGACCACGAGCAGCATGGCCGCGATCGCAACGACGGTTTTACCCGATCCGACATCGCCTTGGAGAAGGCGGTTCATAGCTCGATACGCACCGAGATCGCGCTGAATCTCGGTGATGACTTTGCGTTGCGCAGCAGTCAGCTCGAACGGCAAGCTAGCGAGAAATTTTTTCACCAAGTCGCCGCGGCCGCAGTGCGCTGCGCCTACGCGACTGCACGAGTCGGCGCGGCGTGACGCGATAATCATTTGCATGGCAAAAAACTCGGCCAGCACGAGCTTTTCACGCGCAGCATTCAACGCGTCCCAATCATTCGGAAAATGAATTGTCCGCAGCGCATCCTGTTCGGCACCCGTGGCAAGCTCAGGTGGTAGCACAGTTTCGAACGCCACATCGATTAACTCGGCGAGGAGCCGATAAATGATGCTGCGCAGCACGCGTTGCGACAGACCTTCAGTCGCGGGATAGATCGGCGCGATCCGGCGGAAATGGATGGAACTCTCCTCGTCCTCTTCCACGACTTCGAACTCCGGATGATCCATGCAAATGCGGTTGCCGCGCAGCTTCGGTCGCCCGAAAACGACCAGCCGCTGGCCGGTCGCGATCATTTTTTGAATGTAATGCAGGTTGAACCAGCGACAGACCAGAGGCTGACTGAGCGCGTTCGCGTTCGGCTCCTGCAGCGTCGCTTCGAAAATTTTTTTCCAGCCGCCGAACCGCCGCAGAGATGTTTGGACGACTTCGCCGCACAAGCAGATCGGCACATCGCTCTCCTCACGCGGGAAATGCGGGAACTGTTGTCGATCTTCGTAGCGCCGGGGAAAATGCGTCAGCAAATTCTGAACTGTTTCAATCCCCAGCCGTCGCAACGCGAGCAAACGCGGCCGCGGTATCCAATCGACTTCAGCCAGCGGCTGCGAAAGCTCCATCACTCGATCGGTGCCGTCTCGCGCAGAGCGTGGATTTGCATCTCCAGCCGCTCTTCGCCTTCGTACTCGCCCGTGCGAATGCTGAAAGCGGCGTCCCACGGCGCTGCCGGCAACGATTCGGCCGCGGCATCGAAAAAGACAGCGCGGTGGTGATAATTTCGCTGGCGCAGCCGCAGAGCGAGGTGTTTTTCGCCAACCACGCGCGGCGCACTCACCGGCTCAAGTTCGCGCGCAAAAAATAGTGGCTGTGTATTTCCGTTACCAAACGGCTGAAGGCGTTCGTGCCAATGGAGGAAATCGTAGTTCAGCTCGGCGAACGTCAGTTCGTGATCGAGCTTAAGCCGCGGGTGCAAATCGTCGTCGGACAAGAGTTCGCGCGCCGCA
The DNA here is from genome assembly GCA_035639455.1 of Chthoniobacterales bacterium. GTDB lineage: Bacteria > Verrucomicrobiota > Verrucomicrobiia > Chthoniobacterales > UBA10450 > AV17. Next base: position 15,731 of record DASQXY010000052.1, read on the forward strand.
GCGCTAAAGACTCCCGCGAAAAGATCGACATTTTTTTGCGAAATCGTTAGGCCGGCGGCCATCTCGTGTCCGCCGTACTTGTCAATCTTGTCCGCACAGCGGGATAACGCCTCCACCAAATTCAGTCCTTCGATGCTGCGTCCGCTGCCTTTGCCCAGCCCTTCAGGATCAAAGCCGATCACGATCGTCGGGCGATGGTACTTCCGCGAAATCCGGGACGCGACGACGCCCAAAACACCGGGATGCCAATCGCGGGCGGCGACAACGATGGCGGCATCGCGCAACGGGTCGAACTCAGTTGCAATTTTTTCTTCCGCGGCAGCAAAGATTGCCTTCTCAACTTGCTGACGCGCGCGATTTTGTGCGTCCAAAAATGCTGCAAGCTCAGCAGCTTCAGCTTCATCTGTCGTCAGCAGCAGCCGCAGCGCTTTCTCAGCCGTACTCAGGCGGCCTGCGGCATTCAGTCGCGGCCCGAGACGGAATCCGATGTCATCGGGCAGAATCGGTGGTTTAACTCCGCTCAGCTCGATCAACTTGCGTAACCCCGGCCGTGACGACTTTGCGATCTCGATCGCACCACGTTGAACAAGTGTCCGGTTCTCGCCGCGCAGCGGAACGATGTCGGCCACCGTCCCGAGCGCAACCAGATCGAGCTTGGATTTCAGATCGAAATCGAGCGGTCGCCGCTTGAGTAATGCATGGCAGAGTTTGAACACGATCCCGACACTGCAGAGGTAGTGAAACGGCGACTCGCGATCCGTTTTTGGGTTCACGACCGCAACGCAGTTTGGCAGCGCAGACTTTGGCTCATGGTGATCGACCACGATCACATCGACTCCGCGCCGGCTAAGATCAGCAATTTCTTCTACGGACGAAGTGCCGCAGTCGAGCGCGATGAGAAATTCCGGCCGGTGTTGCTGTAGGCACCGCTGCACACTGTCATGACTCAAACCGTAGCCTTCTTCCATTCGCAGCGGCAGAAACAAGTCGGGCGCAGCGCCGTAGGCCCGCAATGTCTCGACGAGGAGTGCCATCGAGGTGACGCCATCGACATCGTAATCGCCGAACAGAACGATGCGTTCACGACGGTCGACCGCGGCCAGCACACGCGCGACCGCGGCTTCCATGTTCGGCAGCAGGAATGGATCGCCGAGGGATTTGAGCCTTGGCCTCAGGAAATTCCGGACCTCGTCGGTAGAGGCGAAGCCTTTGCGCATGAGGAGGCGGGCGATGCACTCGCAGCCGCAAAGTTCAGCCCACGGAATTGCACTTCCGTTCAGGTCCTCAGGAGGGATGAGAATCCACCGGCTTTGCACCGCTCATTTTAATCGCAGCCGGTTGTCTGACAACAACTCGGCTAACGCGCGTGCGGCAGAGGCTCGTGACGCTGATAGAGCGTCAATCCTTTTTCGCATGACAGCGAGCAGCATTCCACGATTTAGCCGAAGCACGGTGTCGAAATTTTGGCGAGCTAATTCCCACTTTCGCTGCCGTGCGAACAACAGACCGCGATTGAGATAGAAGGACCATTTCGGGTCGTGCCGGAGGCAGCATCGTAATATTGACGTGCCGCTTCATAGTCGCCCTTTTTCATTAGTTCGGTGCCCTTGTTCGCTGTCGCCGCGGCGCTGTAGTCGTAGATGTGAATTTGGGCGGCACTGGGCTGAGTCGTCCCCGCAGCAACGGCAAGTGCGAGAACGAGCGCCGTTTTGCTTTTCACGTCTTCTATTTTATTTCCACGGCTTGGCAGCGCCAAGCCTAAAGACCACGGCACGAACCGTGCTCAACTAAAGCTACTTAGCTAACGCCATGAAGGATTTGCTGCCGAACCCATACCTTTCGGCTCCGGCGGTCCGTCGCTCGGCCGCGACGGCGTTGCTCGTCCAAGGCGGTGGAAGTTATGCTGAATCACGATGACCTGAAGTGGATCGCGAGCACCTCGACCGATCTTAACTCGCTTCTCCAACAAATCTCCCGCTACACCGATCTGGCGCGGCGACATAAAGAACAGGTGGATTACCTCGATCTGCTCGCCGCAAAGGTGGAGCTCGCCGCAAAAGCCTCGCAGGAGCTTTTCGATCGCGTCACGTCAAAAATCCTCGCGAAAACCGTCGCCCAAACCGGCGAGGTCGCTACCGGTGATCAGCCTGTTTTCAGCGTGGTACCGCCTCCGGCGGCGGCTGTTCCCCCCGAACAAAAAGTCCAAACTAACGGCAGCAAAGGTCATTCGGAAACAAAGGCGTCTTCGCGCAGCGCGGCTGCCGCTGCCCCGGCCGACGTCGATGTGAAGAACCCCCGCGGCAATCGCGAGTACATCCTCCTCGTGGAAGACGAGACGCAAGTGGCCGAGGTAGCGGCTGAGATGTTGGCCGAAGAAGGTTACAAAGTCATCGTCGCCCATGATGGTTTCGAGGCGCTGAAAATTTACCGGAATATTGGAAAGCAGATCGGCCTCGTCATTCTGGATTATTTTCTGCCGGTCATGGATGGGGATGCGGTCTTCGAGGAGCTGCGCGCATTAAATCCGGACGTTACTGTCGTGCTCAGCAGTGGCTTCGCCGAGCAACAAAAGATCAGCGCAATGCTGGCGCAGGGTCTGCGCGGTTTCATTCCGAAACCTTATTCGAGCGAGAAGCTCCTCCGCCAGGTGCGTTCGACACTGGACGCTGCGCGACAGCGGATCGCGTGACCGTTCTGCCCCGCAAGATCGACAACCTCGTCGAAGCTTGAACCGGCACAGAACGCACAGCGTTCTGGCATCAATTTAGCTTCTCGACAGCAGGTCGCCCATGTCTCGGATTGACGCTTTCTTCAAACTGATGGCCGAGCAGAAGGCATCGGACCTTCACCTCGCGACAAATAACCCGCCGATGCTCCGCATCAATGGCGACCTGGTACGTGTCGATTTTCCGCCGCTCAAAAACGACGAGCTTAAAACCATGGTTTACGAGATTGCGCCCGAGGGAAAAATCAAAACGTTCGAGGAAACCTCGGATGTTGACTTCGGCTACGAAGTGCCCGGCGTCGCGCGCTACCGCGCCAACTTTTTTCAGCAAAAATACGGCATCTCCGCCGCGTTCCGCTTGATCCCCTCAAACGTGCTCACGGTTGATGAGCTCGGTCTGCCGCCGGTGTTGAAAAAGTTTCCGATGTTGAAGAAAGGCCTCGTGCTGGTGACGGGCCCGACTGGTTCCGGTAAATCGACAACCCTCGCGGCAATGGTCGATTACGCGAACCTGCATCGGCAGGACCACATCATCACGGTCGAAGA
>DASQXY010000053.1:0-4303 GCA_035639455.1 Chthoniobacterales bacterium
TCCGTGACGAGATAGAACTGCCCATGATCAACGCCGGACGAAAACACCTGCACAACATTCGGGTGGTTAATCGCGGCGGCGGCGCGCGCTTCCTGTTGCAGTTGCGACGTAAGGTCCACGCCGGTCCCGAGATCGCGCCGAACGACTTTTAAGGCAACAAAGCGATCCAAGTACGTGTCCCGCGCCTTATACACCGTGGCCATCCCGCCGATTCCGAGAATCTCCACGAGTGCGAAATGGTCGAACGTTCGCTCTACGCGGATTATTTCGCCGCAAATCGAGCAGGGCACGCGAGCCAATGGTTCGGCATCCGCTGTCTCGATCCCGGCTCCGCATTTTGGACAGGTTTGCGTCGTGCCGGCGGTTTGTAGCTGCGACATTGCTTCGAGTCTAACATCCAGCAGTTACCGGGCAATTTAAGGCTCCCATGAAAACAGGAGAAACAAGACCGCCGATTAAACTGCTTGTACCCAAGCACGCCGCGCGGACGCGACTCGATCGTTTTGTCGCCGGCGTGCTGACCGGCTACTCGCGGGCGCGACTGCAAGAGCTTATTCGAGAGGAATTTATCACGCGCAACGGCGCGCCCGCGCGGCCACGCGATCTCGTCTGTGCCGGCGACGAGATCGCAGTGAGCGAACCGCCTCTGCAGAAGATTGACAATGAGCCGGAGCCTATCCCGCTCGATATCCTGTTTGAGGATGACGAACTCCTCGTCATCAACAAGCCGCCGGGTCTGGTCGTCCATCCGGGAGCTGGTCATCGCGAGCACACCCTGGTCAACGCTCTACTGCATCATTGTCCGACATTGTCGGGCATTGGGGGCAAGGAGCGGCCCGGAATCGTCCATCGGCTCGACCAGGATACGAGCGGCTGTCTCGTTGTTGCGAAAAACGATGCCGTGCACCAGAGCTTGGCCCGGCAATTCGCCGCACGCGAGGTGGAGAAAATTTATCTCGCGCTCGTTCGAGGAAAGTTGCGCAACCAAGTTGGCATCATTGAGGCGAAGATCGGGCGCCACCCAGTGCACCGGAAGCGAATGGCGGTCGCAAGCAGGCGTGGCCGCACCGCAAAGACCGAATATCGCGTCGTCCGAGCCGGTGAGAATGCAACGCTCGTCGAGTGCCGTTTACAGAGCGGCCGTACCCATCAAATACGGGTTCATCTCTGTCATATTGGCCATCCGGTTTTAGGCGACAAAGTTTACGCACCGAAGCTGGCCAAAGATTTTCCGCGTCACATGCTGCACGCTTGGAAGCTCGGATTTCGGCATCCACGAACTGGTGAGTGGGCGCGCTTCGAAGCGCCGCTCCCGCACGATTTCAGGGACACACTGCATTCGGTTGGCCTTTAAACCCGAGCTGCAGGATCAACGCGCATTGGCACTTCGATTTCCCCCGAGGACGGCAGGACTGGGACGATGCGGCCGCGCCGCATACGCTGCAAACCGGCGCGGTGCGCTGCAACTTCGATGAGTTCCGCAACGCGCGATTTCAGCGCGCGAGCGCGACTGAAGAGAAACAGGACGAACAAGGCATAAGGAACAATTGCGGAAAGCGCGATATGCGACGTGTTCAGCTGCCGGTAAATCAGTAAGCTAAGGGCGAGCAGGTTGGCCATAACCGTTGTCGGGACCGCGCGATTTCGTAAGCGCACGCGCGTAACACATTCGCCCTGCCCGTGATACTCGGTCACGGTTTGCAGAGCGGTGCTCCACCAGAAATTGCCGTAGATCTGAATGTCCCAATCGTTCCAGCCGGTATCGACCGAATAGCGCCAACCCTCCTCCTCCAGGAGATCGAAAATGGCGCCGAGCAGGTAGTGACGGTCGCGGCCCTGACTGCTCCAGAACGCCTGCCGGCCGCTCACGCCTGCAGAACGCGCCCCGGCCGGCAAACGTTCGTGCTTGCTGATGACGTTGCGTGGCGTGCGTTTGAAATGCAGCCAGGTGAAGTATCGGGCGCCGCCGCGGACGAGCGGTTGCACAAAAGCGAGAAACATGACGAGCAACCGCGCGTGTACAGTGTCAAACTTCGGTTCGACACGCGCACGCACCATGTAAGAAAGGGCCACCGCGAGCGTGCCGCCGAACATCAGATATGGTACGATGCGCAGGGCCGGCAAGAAAATGGCCAGCCCGAACAGAAAGATCGTTAACGCGAACCATTCGACGCTGCTCAAATAGCTGGCGAGCTCCGATTGCGGCCGCGGATAGAGCGATTGAAAAAATCCTTCGCCGAACAGCCCATGGTAAACGATGGGCCGGTTAAGTAGCCACCCGAAACGCGGCGCTCCATAGATTTGCCCGCGCCATTTCGCGGTGCCGGTCGGGCCGAAGAAGATGAGGTGTTTGAATCGCAGCAATGATTCAGCCTCGCCGTAGCCTTCCTGCTGGCGCACGAATGCGCGTACCGTCAGCCGCCGATGGTGCCAAACGACCGCCGCCGGCGAAAAGGCAATCACACAGCCTAGCTGTTGGAGGCGCCAGCAAAAATCAACGTCATCGCCTGCTTTATGATACTCAACGTCGAAGCCGCCCACGGTATCGAACGCCCAGCGATGAAACGCCATGTTACAACCCGGGATGTGTTCGGCGACGATATCGGTGAGCAGTACATGGCTGGGCCCCCCCGGAGCCGCGGCGACGCAAGCTTGCACCCAGTTCTGCGCGGGTGGCGTGAAGTTTGGTCCGCCGACCGCGGCGTAGTCGCCGCTTAATAATGTGCTGATCAGGTGATAAAGCCAGTCCACATCGGTCATGCAGTCGGAATCGGTATAGGCGAGCACTTCGCCGCGGGCAGCCGCTGCGCCGGTGTTACGCGCGTGACTCAATCCATGATTCGTCTGGTGAATGTAACGAACCCGCGGGAACTGCGCCGCGATGTAGGCGGTGTCATCGGTTGACCCGTCGTCGACCAGAATCACCTCATAGTGTGGATAATTGAGTTTGCCTAACGAATCGAGGCACGCCGCGAGTGTCCGCCCGCCGTTGTACGAACAAACGATGACAGAGACAAAGGGCGTGCCCGTTAACGGCGGGTGCCGCACCGTTGAGTCAGGTCCGAGTTTCTCTTTTACCAGGTAGTAAGCTTGTTTCGGCGCGCGCTCGCGCGTCACAATTCCAAACGCCCAATCAGTGATCTCCCGCTCGCCGGTGAACCATTCGTCCGTCCACGAGAAGAGAATGGTACCAGCCAGCCCGCACCTGATTACGCTGTCGAGGTGCCAGGCCAGGAGCTGCGCTTGCTCTTGCTCGGAATGGCGCAACGTATCAAGCCCAAATTCGCCCAGAATCAGCGGCCGTTCTTCCGTGAGATTCTGAAGGCGCAGCAGATACGCCTCAAACGCCCGCTGGTCGTGGAGGTAAACGTTGAAACAGAAGAAATCCACGTTGCGCGGCAGCAGATATTCGGTCGGCGGGTAGGTTGCATAGGAGAAGAGGACCTCCGGGTCGATGCTGCGACCGATGCGGATTAGTTGTTCGATGAAATCGCTTACGCGGCGCACACCGAGCCACCGCGCCATTGTGCTCGAAACCTCGTTGCCGACGAGATAACCGAATACCGCGGGATGACCGGCATATTTGCGCACTGCGTCACGGACACTGTCGATGATCGCTTTGCGCGCGGCGCGTTGGCGCAGGAACTCGACGTGTTTCGCCCACGGCAATGTAATCAGAACGCGCAGACCAGCCGCGGCGCAACAGTCAAGAAACCAGCGCGGCGGCGGGTGGTAAATGCGCACGAGGTTTAGTCCGATCTCGCGCATCATCCGAACATCGACATCGACCTGCTCGGGCCGGCCGAAGTAATCCCCCTTCGCATCCGGTTTGAACGGGCCGTAGGCGATGCCCTTAACAAAAAACTTCCGGTCGTCCTCGAAAAGAAACTTCGCGACTGGCCGGATGTTTGTCATGTCGAGTGGACGCCTGTCCTGAGCGTCAGTCGATCGGATCGAGACATCTCTCATCGATTAGTTCTTGAGGAGTAAGAGATTCCTCGACTTCGCTCGGAATGACAAAAACAAATACCAGCTGAGAAAAGACGTAGCTAACTGCTTCGTCTAGCGGAGAAATTTTAGTCGACGCGATCGGCGTCCCAGCGGTAACCAACGGCTTGCCCTACAAATTGCGCAAAACTTCGTGCACGACTTGGCCGGTACGCTCGATCTCCTCGGCCGTATGCGCAGTGGAAATGAAGCCGGTTTCAAATTGTGATGGGGCAAGATAGACGCCGCGCTCGCGGCAGGCGTGAAAGAATTTCGCGAACCGTTTAAGATCACTTAGTCGCGCGCTGGCAAGATC
>DASQXY010000054.1:0-4694 GCA_035639455.1 Chthoniobacterales bacterium
ACTGCGTGAGTCGCAAGCCGCGCAGTCGGCTGCCGGCGGGAAGATCGACCTGGGAGTGTTCGAGCAGGCATATGAGCAGTTGGCGCGCACGTTTGATCCGAAGGAAGGCGGCTTTGGCACGGCGCCAAAGTTTCCACGTCCAGTGACACTCAATTTTCTCACGTGCTTGTACGCGCGAAATCCGAACAGCGAGGATGGCAAACACGCGCTCGAGATGGTGCTGTTCACGCTTCACAAAATGGCAGCCGGCGGCATGCACGACCATCTCGGCGGCGGATTCCACCGTTATTCGGTCGACCGCTACTGGCATGTCCCGCACTTCGAAAAAATGCTCTACGACCAGGCCCAGCTCGCTCTGGCTTATCTTGACGCATATCAGATCACGCAACATCGACAATATGCTCAGGTCGCCCGTGACATTCTCGAGTACGTCTTCCGCGACTTGACTTCACCCGAAGGCGGATTCTTCTCCGCCGAAGATGCGGACAGCCTGTTCGAACACGGAAAGCCCGAGCACGGTGAAGGCGCGTTCTACGTCTGGTCAGAAAAGCAAATCAACGAAGCGCTCCGTGATGCGGCTGAGCTTTTCAATTTCCAGTACGGCGTGCAAGCCCACGGCAACGCGCCGGAAGGAAGCGACCCACAGGACGAGTTCCGCGGTAAAAACATTTTGATCGCCCGCCACGCAATCAGTGAGACGGCACAGCACTTCGGCAAAACGGAGCACGAAGCTCGCGACTTGCTCGCGCGAAGCCACGAAAAGTTAATGTCGGTCCGCAACCAGCGGCCGCGGCCTCATCGGGATGACAAGATCATCGCCGCCTGGAACGGATTGATGATTTCGGCCTACGCTCGCGCTGCGCAGGTCCTCAATGATCCGCGATACCTCGGCACTGCGGCGCGAGCGGCGCAGTTTATACGTCAACGCCTCTACGATGCGTCAGCGAAAATTTTGTATCGCACTTACCGCGATGGCCGCAGCGACATCGAAGGCTTTGCGGACGATTACGCGTTCGTAATTCAAGGACTGATCGATCTATACGAGGCGTCATTCGAGATCGAGTGGCTCAAGTTCGCAGTTGAGCTGCAGGAGACGCAGGACTGCTTTTTCTTTGACGCGGAGCACGGCGGTTACTTCGGTACGAGCGGCAAAGAGTCGAGCGTGCCGCTGCGATTAAAAGATGACAACGACAGTGCTGAGCCGGCGGCAAGCTCGATCGCCGCTCTCAATCTGTTGCGCCTTGCGCAGTTCTGCAATGATGAGGCGTTGGCGGAGCGCGGCAGAAAGACGATTGACGCATTTGCTGCCACGCTGTCGCATTTCGCGAGTGCCATGCCGCAGATGCTGGTGGCACTCGATTTCAGCCTAAGCAAGCCGCGGCAGATTGTGATCGCCGGAAAGAGCGACGATGAACGAACGCAGCTGCTCCTGAAAGAGGTCCATCGGCGTTTCATCCCCAACAAAATTCTGATGCTCGCCGATAGGGGCGAAGGTCAAAGCTATCTCGGCGAAAAAACCGAGGCGATTCGAGCGATGTCACCAATCGACAGCAAACCTGCCGCTTACGTCTGCGAAAACTTCACCTGCCAAGCAGCGGTGACCGAGCCGGAAGAACTCGGCAAAGTTCTCGCGAAGTAGGCGACGAGATCGAATCGTTCGCGAAGAACGAGCGCGCTTCGATCAGGTGAGCAAATCCGCGATTTGATACAACACCGCCAGCGCGATCGCAGCCGCGGCGGTGCGATTTTCGACACTCAATTTGCTCAAAATATGCTCGACGTGTTTGCAGATCGTGCGCGTGGATGCGCCGAGAATGACACCGATGTCATGGTCGCTCTTGCCTTGCGCGATCCAGAAAAGCACCTCAGCTTTGCGTTCGGTCAGACCCAACGAAGCAAGTCGCCCACCGCCCACCCTGCACTGATTGGCCCGCGCCATAGACCACGATCGTGCCGCTGAGAATGGGCGGCTTTTCGTTCACGGCCGCTCTCGATAGCTCGTCAGGCACCATTTAGTCGGCAACGACGACGACGGCACCCTCTCACTCTTCGCGAAGTAACTAAACATTTGCGGCGGTAGTCCCGGAGCACTCTAGGCGCGACCTGCCGCCGCTATAGCCCCGGCCGCGAACTGTTCTCCTTGGGCAGGGGCTCAGCCCTAAGGAGCAGGCATCGCGAGCTTGTAAATTTCCCGAGTTTCAGATACAAACACGTGCCGAAATGCCGGCGACGTCGTCTGCCACGACGCGGGACAGCTTGTTTGCGTCCACGCGGTGGAGTGTCGTGTATCAAGCAGCCGATTCGCAGACATCATCGGAACATGCGCTCAGCGCTCTTTCCGAGCTCTGCCGGATTTATTGGCGGCCGGTTTACCTTTTTTTGCGGCGCCAAGGCATCGCGCAGCATGACGCCCAGGACCTGACGCAAAGCTTTTTTGCAGAGCTAATCGAAAACCGCGTCTATGCACGCGCCGACGAAATGAAAGGGCGGTTCCGCTCTTTCCTGCTGGGAACACTGAAGCATTTCCTGGCCGATGCGCGCGATCATGATCACGCGCGGAAGCGCGGTGGCGGCAGTGTCCCACTGCAGCTAGATGAGAAGGCGATCACGGAAGCCGAAACAGAAGCTGCGCGCGCGCGCAAGTGGAGTGCCGATGGAATTTTTGAGCGCGAATGGGCAGCCTCACTGCTGCGGCAAGCGCTCGACCGCCTGGCACAGGAATACACGGTCGCGGGTAAACGTGGGTTGTTTGAAGCGCTGAAGGCTCATCTCGGAGCCGGTGCGACTGGCGCCGTGCCCTATGAAGAAATGGCGAGGCGACTTGGCCGCGCGGCCGTAACTCTGCGTAGTGACGTAGCGCGATTGCGTGCCCGCTATCGCGCAATATTGCGGGAAGAGGTCAGCGGCACGGTAATCGATCCGCGCGATGCCAATGAAGAGCTGCGTTATCTGCGCCAGGCCATGGCAGCATAACGAGCAACTGAGGCAATGCCCACTATAAAAGAAAGCACGCGCGTTTGCGAAACGTGTGGATCGCCGATCGAGCCGACCGCCTCGGGTGATCTGGGTTGCATGGTTTGTCTACTCGATACCGGTCTGGATTCTGAAGCAGAGCAAAGTGATGACGCGACTGCAACGGCACCTGAGCAGCTCGGTGCTTACACGATCGAGCATCGCGATGATGGTAGCGTGTGGGAGCTCGGGCACGGCGCGATGGGAGTCACCTACCGCGCGACCGATAACTTACTCCACCGCCCGGTCGCTCTCAAAATCATCAATACCGATCTGGGCTCACGGAGCGCGGAAGCGCGGGAGCGGTTCATGCGTGAGGCGCGAGCCGCGGCTACCCTACGCCATCCGAATGTCGCGACGGTATATCAATTCGGAATTCGGGAGGAAACTGGGCAGTTCTTTTATGCGATGGAATTGGTCGATGGCGAAACGCTGGAGGAACGCGTTCGTCGTCTGGGACCGCTCGATGTTCTCACGACGATTGACGTCGCCCTGCAAGTGACCGCGGCGTTGGGGGCCGCGGAGGAACGCGGACTGGTGCATCGCGATCTCAAGCCTGGCAATTTGATGCTCGTCGGCGGCACCGAGGTAGGGACGCCGCGCCGCGGCGTCCGGACGGCGCAGCGCGCCATCCCTACCGTGAAAGTGATCGATTTCGGCGTTGCGAAAGCGATCGCGGAAAAAACCAATGCCATGGCAATCACACACGGTGGGTTCGTCGGCACACCGGCATTCGCCAGCCCGGAGCAATTCACAAACGCGCCGGTGGACGTGCGTTCGGACATCTATTCGTTAGGCGCAACGCTTTGGTTTGCATTAACCGGCCAAATGCTTTTCCGTGGCCGGACGGTGGAAGAGGTTCGCGAAACGCGCTGTTCGAGGCCGCTGTCGATCGAGCAACTCCAAGCGGCGCGTGTTCCCAGGCGGTTGGTCTCATTGCTTGTGTCGATGCTGGCGATTGAACCGGCAGCACGTCCCGCTGGTGCGCGCGAGCTCGACTCGCAACTACAGGCGATTCGCGCGTCGATGGGCGGGCGACGCAAAACCGCGCAGCGAGTCGCGCTTGCTGCGGCTATCATCGTCCTCGCGGTAGTTGCAGGCGTCCGCCTATTTCATCCAAGCGGAAAAGATGCGGCGCTGTCCGCCGTCCCAGAAAAAAGCATCGCAGTGCTTCCTTTTAAAAACCTCAGTGACGACAAGGAAAGCGCCTACTTCGCTGACGGGGTACAGGACGAGGTTCTAGCTGACCTAACGAAGCTAGCCGATCTCAAAGTGATTGGCCGGCAGAGCGTCGCGCAATTTCGCGATACCAGACAGAGTATTCGTGAAATTGGCCGGGCACTCGGAGTGGCTCATGTATTAGTCGGCAGCGTGCGCAAGGTCCCGAACCGGATACATGTTACCGCGCAACTCATCGATACGCGCAATGAAAGGCAAACCTGGGCAGAAAAATACGACCGGGAGGTTGCAGACATCTTTCAAATCCAAAACGAGATCTCCGGCGCGATTGTGGGGCAGCTAAAAGCTGTATTATCACCAGCGGAAAAAGCGGGCATCGAGGAGAAACCAACCCAAGATAAGGAAGCGTATGATCTCTATTTGCGCGCCCGCGAACTCGTCTACGGACAATATGATTTGCTCGTAAGAACCACACAAGACAACGCGACAAAAGCGATACCGCT
>DASQXY010000055.1:0-9638 GCA_035639455.1 Chthoniobacterales bacterium
TTCTTCGTGAGCTCGTTCTTTATTATGGCACGCTTAAATGCCTAACTATGATTAGACGAATGTTCGTAATTAAAGGCGAACATTTCTTCGTCTAATCTGGTATCATCCAATCCTCAGCGTTCGTTTTGCGCTTGCGGCGACGGCAAGAAAACGGACGCGCAAAGGAACACGAACACGGCTGCGGCGCCCGTCCATTCCCAAAACCCGAGGTGCCAGAGGACGGAGTGGCGCAGGAGGTTACGAATCGGCGTCGCCCAGACTGGTTTCCACCGCGTCAGCAGCAGTAAGGATTCGCTGACAAACAGGCCCGTCAACGGCAACAGAGTTACCAATGACCAAGCCAAGAATAATCCTGCCGGAAACCCAGCGCCGGCGCGCTGCGCCTTTCCGAGCCGGCTTGGCATGTGGACACGGTAACGTGCTATCCTTATCGCGCCCGATTGCCGGCGGCCTTTCCACGCGCACCAGCAGCCGCATAACATTCCAATGGCGAGGCAACCGGCAGACGAGCGGGCAAGGAACTCGTGGAGCCGTCGAATTCCAAACGGAGCATGCACGTGCTGCGGCACGACGAGGCAGGTGCAAACCAATGCGATAACTCCCGCCACGAAAGCTGCGCCGCTCACGCGCGCCACACGCGGTGAGGCGCCTTCCAAGTTGCGTTGCAAATATCCGGCGAATGGCAGCATGAGCAACGCGGTAAGCGCAATTCCGCAAGCGGACAGCCAATGATGATTAGGATTGTCGCGCGGCGAGAGCAGGTTTGAAATGACACGGTAACGCCAGTCGTAATTCTCCGGGAACATGCGCGCACTCAGATAAAGTGTGCCGAAAAAGGAAAGACAAATCAGCACCAGCAGCACCACCAGAATCGATTTGCGAGAAAGCATCGCGTCCGGATGCAGAATTATTCTTCCCCAGGCGAAGCGCCGGTCGGACGAGAGTGGCTTAGGAAACGGTCGACTTCCTCGTTGTACGTTTTGAACGGGTCGCCCATGACGAGGAAATCGCGGCTATCGCAGGCGATCGAGTCCCAGTTGATGACGTATGCGTGATCGCGCTCTTGAAAACCAGCGACGGCGCGAGCCCGGCCGGATGCGCGCGTGTTTGCGGGCGGGACGTGCGTGGCGTCAATACGCCGTACGCTATTGTTCCATTCCCCGATGCGTTTCCCGGGCGTGACGCCGAAGAAGAGGCCGCGCGCTGGATCGATGTTGTGATACTCAAGGTCGATGCTTTGCAGCCATGGATCGTCCCAGCTCAGATTCTCGGCTTCGATGAGTATTTCGATCATCCATCTCTTCGTGATCCAATCGACGCCCCCGATGAGTGACTCCGGATTGAGCTCGAGTGCTTCGAGCACAAAGCTCCAGCTTTCTAAGAGCCAGTCCGTTTCCGCGCTGCTGCCGCGCAGGTGGCGTTGCGCCAGTTCATAGAACTGCCACTGCACGTCAAGTGCGCCGATGGTTTTGCCGTTTTCAAGATCGACAATCCATCGGCGACTTGCATCGCGGGAGATGTCGCGCGTGCTCTGCACCGCATCGGCGAGAACGAGATTGCGCGGCAGTCGCGCGTCTTCAAGCAACGAGAGCACGCATGCGGTGGTGCCGATCTTCAGTGCGGTGGCGAACGGACTCATGTTCGAGTCGCCGATGAGCAGATGCAGACGGCGGTATTTGCGGTAATCGGCCAACGGCTCATCACGCGCGTTAATGATGGCACGGTTAAACTGCACCCACTGGTAGATGTCATTGACGATGTGATCGGCGCGTTGACTGAGCTGGAACTTCACCTGCCCTTCCTGCGGCGCCGGCTCGAAATCAAACGCGAGCGGGTTCGCCTGCCCGACGCGGCCAGCACCGGTGAAGATCTGCCGCGTGGCGAGAAACGTTAGCAACGTTCCGAGGATTGGAGGCGTAAACTGTGCCTCGCGTTTCATGAGATAGTTCTCGTGGCAGCCGAACGTCGCACCCGTGTGATGATCGACATTGTTCTTGATGAATGAGACGTGCTCCGCCGCGTTCAGTGCGAGCAGTGATGTTTGCAGCAGATCGTCACCAGCCAACTCGTAGGTGACGAGATCGCGCAGGTGCAAACACTCCGGCGACGCGTACTCGATATGGCCCATATCGAGGTAAAGTCGGCCGCCGTTGAGCAAGAAACCGCCATTGCCCGGCGGCTCTTCGTAGTCGCGGTAATGCAGATCGATGGTTCCGGCGCGCGCTTTGCGGAAGAGGTAATTCTTTACCCGCGCCGGCCATGCTTCCGAGCTGCTGTGCACTTCTTCCTCGCGCAGCAGGCAGCCGTACTCAGTCTCTATGCCGACGATCCGGTTCATTGGAAGCGCTCAAGTCTTAAGGAATCAGCGATTTAAACGCCATTTAATCACTGAATCAGGCAAATCTCTAAGTCTATTTCGTACCACGCTTGAAGCGCTGGCGAGAAGTACGCAGAGTGATTGAGTGATGACTAAGCTAGATTTGCGCAGCCCAAGCCAAACCGTCGGCGGCATCGTCTATTTCGGTCGCATGCTGGATAAGATTAGAGCGCACGCCAAAGGCGAGTTGCCGCTTGAATACCAGGCAAACCTCGGCCGCGGCTTCGACGCAAGTTGCTGCAAATTTTTGCAGATCGATTACGACCAGCTCGTCGAGCGCGTGAAACAGGGTGGCAGCGACGAGGAGATTCTCCAATGGTGTTTTGCCGCGGGCCGGAACCCAACCGAATACGACGTTTTTGTCTGGAATGAATTTATGCGGAAGCGCGGCTGGAATGACGAGTTATCGGACATTCTTCAGCGCCGCAAAAACGAAGCGGGGATGGCGGGGCGCTCGGAAATCGCCACAATGTTCAACTTTATCGACGCCGACGAAGGGCGTCCTTAGTCGGCAACCGAAAGCTGCCGGTGTAAAACTGGCGCGGCCGCCAGTCCGCTTTCACTTCCGCTGAGATCGCGATTATCTCACGGGCGGCGTCGGCACAACGATCGGATGCGGTGGCGGCGGTGGTTGCATCCGCCAATCGATGAATTTCCAGACGACGATCACGACAAGAATGACAACCACAGTCGCAACCAGCGCGCGGACGGTTTCACTCGTCACTCGTCACCTGTTAGTCGCCACTATTCGGCGAGGGTATCGATGCGCTCCGCGAGCGCAAAATCGAGGTCGGTAAGGCCGCCTTTGCTGTGGGTCGAAAGCACCAGGCGCACCTTGTTGTAGCGGATGTCGATGTCGGGATGGTGTTCCTCCTCCTCCGCCACCTCGGCCACGGCATTCACGAAATCGATCGCCCCGGCGAAATCATCAAATTCAAACGTGCGTTCGATGTGCTTCTTCTCCAATTCCCATTCCGGGATCTTTTTCATCCGCTCCTTGAGATCGCCTGTTTTGATCAGGTCAGCCATAGCCTCGAACGACTAACACCCGAAAATCGTTTTGCAACGCTAAATCGAGCGTTATTAAAGATCGAGAATGCGCCGCAGGTTTTTCGCGGCGTCGAACACCTCAACGGCGCAGCGGCGCGCCTGTTTGGATTGCCGTGGCCAATCGGCCAAAATCGTCCGAGCTGCGGCGACAGCCTCTTCTTCGCCGCGCACAAATTGGAATCCGTTCACCGTTGGAAGGTATCGGCCGGCGCCGGTATCCTCGGTGATCACCGGACGGCCTGAAGCCAGAAACGCCGCCGCCCGATCACTCAGCCATCCGGTACGCCACGCCACGTCAACGCCTTTGATTGCTGTGAACTCTGCAAGCGCACTCGCGATGTAACGCCGATACTGCGCCGGCGTGCGCGCGACGCGATGCGGATCGACAACCTGCCAGCCGTACTTTTTCAAGCGCTGTCGTTCCGGATCGGCAGCGCTGATGTTCATCGCCAACTCGAAGCGCGCTCCGGCCACACGCGAGGGAAGATCGATGTATTGCTCGAACGCAAACTTCTTCGATAGGTCTGGGAATTCTCCATCGACTTCAACACTGCCACTCCAGTACCACTGCCCGATTGTGGTGAATTTCGGCGTCGGCGGGCGCGGCTGCGGCCGGTAGAGTTTCGTGTCGACCAGTGGATAAAAGGTTTTCCAGTGTAGCCGCGGCCCTGCGGACCGCGCGCGCGCGTCGCGCAACGACGCGGCTAGAAATGGCGTGTTCGGCAGCCGGCAATCACGTCCGTGCACGTTCAGGCCGATCGTCCAGAACTCGTGATGGTACGACTGGCCCATCTCCAGTTTGGTCATCCAGTAGAAGATTTCGCTCGGATCGAGGTCGCAAAAAATGCGCCGTTCGAATTCGAGCAGTAATGGCGGGTGAATTGAGTAACTAAGATTGAGCAGCACGTTTGGCCCGGCCAGCCGATGCAGTAGCTCGCGCTTTGACATTCCAATACAGCGAATTTGGTCGAGCTCGTGCCTGTCATTCGCCGGCTGCTGGTAAAGCAGACAATAACGGCCGCCTAGGCAATGGGCGCGCAATTGCCGTTGGAAATTGTCAATCTTAGCTCGGTTCTCGCGTGAGTTTTTCGTGGCCGGCAACAGCTCCAGCCAGATCGCGTCAAGCTTTAATCTGCGCAGCCCCAGCATCCACTGCAGCGGGACGGAAAAATTGCCGCCGCCCTCGAGATACTTGGCGGCAAAACCGCAGCCGAGGAAAACCGTCACCGCGCAGAATAGGAGGAAAACGCCCAACGCCCAACTCCGAACAGTGAACTTCCAATGCAGCAAATCTTGGTACTCGGCGCCTCTGCGTTCAGGGCCGTTCGATGTTCCGACGTTCGTCTCTCGACGTCATTTGACGTTCCCCGGCTTCCTCCGCAAATTACTCGCTCTTCCCCGCGCCCGTAGCTCAATTGGATAGAGCATCTGACTACGGATCAGAAGGTTTGAGGTTCGAATCCCCACGGGCGCGCGCTCTGTCGCATGACCGCTCCGACAGTAGCGAAGCTGCCAATGTCCTGCCGGCGGGCTGTTTCTCGCTAGTCGTGAAAAAATGGACGCAGCTTCTGGTAACGTTTTTCGCCGATGCCTTTGACTTTGCGCAAATCGTCGGCGGTTTTGAATGGACGCGCCGCGATAATTTCGTCGGCCGTTACGGGGTCGATGCCAGGAATCCGTTCGAGTTCCTCTTTTGCCGCCGTATTGATGTCTAGCTTCTTTGAAGTTTGGTCGAAAAAGCTGAATGCAGCCGTGTTGTCCGCGCGTTGATGTAGTCGATCTTCAACAACGCCCCAGCCCCCGATCCTCTGTTTTCGCGCTTCGCTTTCGAACTGTTCCAGCTTTGTGATTTCCGGTTGCGTGCTGTCGAAGCCAGGCGGCGCCACCTTCGTGCCATAAACCCGAGCTAGGCCGTTACGCACGAGCTGCTCGCCGAAGTCGCCGTCTTTCGTCTGCACGAAACCGTACACGCGCGCGATGTTGCTCCGACCCATTCCAGCGGACATGCGCGTAAAGACTCGAAACAGCTTCGACAATTTCTCCTCGGCGAAATCTTTCGCTTCCGTCCCGACTTCGATCGCTTGTGGAACCGTGATCTGGAAGTATTTCGCCTGCTCAATCAACCGGTGCGGGTCGGTGCCTTCGATCTCCGGCGCGTCAACGAAATAGAGGCGCACCACGTATTCCTTGTCGCCCGAACTAATATGAAAACTGTCGCCGTCATTCGCCGGATTCAAGATGAGCCGGCAATTCTCGAGCACGGTCCACTCATCGGCTGCACGAACCTGGACAAGCGAGAAGCAAAGGAGAACAAAACCAAATGCTGTCGTCACGGCCCTGTGGGCCGTCTTTCTCGAACGTGCCACAGGCACGTCGCTACGATTGCGCAAAGCCGAGAAAGTCACGCTGCCACCTCGAATTGGCTCATCAGCTTGAACATCTCGTAACGTTCATTGATTTCTTCCATCGAGACGTTGCGCAGCCGTTCAAGGCTGAACGCTTCGACGCAAAAACTGGCGAGTACGCTTCCATAGATCATCGCTTTGCGCAGATCGGTGAAACGCACCGTGCTGACGTTGCCGGCCAAGTATCCGGCCATGCCGCCGGCGAATGTGTCCCCTGCCCCGGTCGGGTCGTGGATGTCTTCCAGCGGGTAGGCGCCGCAGCTAAAAAATTCGTCGTCGCCGAAAAGTAACGCACCGTGCTCGCCTTTCTTGATCGCGACAAAGCGCGGTCCGAATTCGCCGATGCGGCGTCCCGCCTTGATGAGGCTGGTCTGTTTCGTCATCTCGCGCGCTTCGCTGTCGTTGAGAATGAGCAGGTCGACTCGCCGCAGCAGCGCATCGAGATCGGCCCGCGTGGTCTCGATCCAGAGATCCATCGTATCGGCGACGACAAAGCGTGGCCGCTCCATTTGCTCGAGCACGTGCGCCTGTAATGACGGGGCAATGTTAGCCAGCAAGACAAAATCGGTTTTGCAATACGACGGCGGCAGCGTCGGCTTGAATTGCTCAAACACGTTGAGCGCGATCGAGCGGGTCTCGCGCGTGTTGAGGTCCCAGGCGTACTCGCCCGACCAGCGGAATGTTTTTCCCTCAGCCCGTTGCACTCCTTCGATGTCGATGTTGCGCGATCTCCAAAAGTCGAGTTCGGATTCCGGAAAATCATCGCCCACAATGCCAACGAGCTTGACGGGCGAAAAGAAACTTGCCGCCGTTGCGGCGTACGCTGCTGACCCGCCTAACAAATTGCTGTGTTCTTCCACCGGCGTTTTGACCGTGTCGAGGGCGATGGAACCGACGATGAGCAAGCTCATTAGGAAGAATCAGTGGTTGGTGATAAGTGACCGGTCAGCATCGCTTTTGCCGCATGCGTGTACTCGGCAGTGTCGGCTGCTTGCAAGATTCCAGAAACGATGACAACGCGTTTGGCTCCCGCCGCGATTACCTCGGGCAGGTTGTCGAGCTTGATTCCGCCGATGCAGAAGATCGGAATCGCGATCTTGTCATGCGCCTCTCGAATATCGTTCAAACCAATCGGTTCATAATCCGGCTTGGTCGGGGTCGCGAAGATCGGGCCGAAACCGATGTAGTCGGCGCCTTCGCTTTGCGCGGCCGTCGCTTGCTCCAAACTGTGCGTTGATTTTCCGACGATGATTGGACGCTCGGCTTTGCGCCGCGCCAGCGCCACCGAGTCGTCAGCCTGACCGACGTGAACTCCTTCAACGCGGACCTCTCGCGCGACCCCGGCATGGTCGTTCACGATGAGTGGAACTGAGGAAGGCGCCGTAATCTCGTAAAGGCAGATTGCAATCTGGACAATTTCTTCGATCGACTGCTGCTTGGCGCGCAGCTGAATGACGTCAACGCCGCCGGTGATCATCGCCCGAGCCACTGGCGCGACGTTTCCAACATCGACATAGCCGAGGTCGACAATGCCATAAAGGCGGCAGTCGCTAAGATGCTTCATGTCGCGGCTACTGTAGCGGCGCCGCTGCGCGCCGCCTCAACACGGTCCATAGAGCAAGCGGCTACAACTTACTCGTGCAGCCGCCGTGCCGGCGAGTGCGCGAGTTGGAAATCTTCTGATGTCATGATTCGCTCGACAAACCCGGTGTCGTACTTGCCCTCGCGAAATTCGGTATTGCGCATAATCGCGGCGTGAAATGGTACGGTCGTTTTGATTCCGGTGATGTAATATTCGTCAAGGGCGCGGTACATACGATCGATCGCGGAGACTCGCGTCGCCGCAACGGTGATAATTTTGGCAATCAATGAATCGTAGTACGGCGGGACGACATAGCCGGTGTAAGCGTGCGAATCGATCCGGACGCCCCGGCCGCCGGGCGCAGAATAAAAATCAATTCGACCAGACGATGGCTGAAAATTGTTGGCCGGATCTTCCGCGTTAATTCGGCATTGAACCGCATGTGCGTGCGGCGAAGCACGAACGATATGCTGCGAAAGCGGCTCGCCAGCGGCGATGCGGATCTGTTCCTTGACCAGGTCGCACTCGTAAACTTCCTCGGTGACGGTGTGCTCGACCTGGATGCGCGTGTTCATCTCCATGAAGTAAAAGTGTCGATCTTCACCGACTAAGAACTCGATCGTGCCGGCGCTCTCATAGCCGGCGGCTTTGGCTAGTTTCACGGCGGCGTTCCCCATTTTTTTGCGCAGACCGGAGGTCATCAGCGGTGACGGACATTCTTCGACCATCTTTTGATTGCGCCGTTGAATGGAACAATCGCGCTCCCCTAGATGTACGACGCGCCCGTGTCGATCGGCCATTACTTGGAACTCGATGTGGTGCGGGTTGATGATGAGTTTCTCGATGTAGACGTCGCCATTTCCGAACGCCTTTTCGGCCTCCAGTCGTGCGCTGTGAAAGGCGGCGACGAGACTTGGCTCGTTATGCGCGGTGCGCATGCCGCGCCCGCCGCCACCCGCCACGGCTTTGATCATCACCGGGTACCCGATTTTTTTCGCGATCTTAGCCGCCTGTTTTTCGTCCTCGACGACTCCGTCACTTCCCGGTGTGACTGGGACGCCCGCTTTCCGCGCAGTGATGCGAGCGGCGTTCTTGTCGCCCATCAAACGCATCGCGTGCGCCGGCGGACCGATAAACTTTATGTTGCAGCTTTCGCATACTTCGGCGAAGTGCGCGTTCTCGGCGAGAAACCCGTAGCCGGGATGAATGGCATCGACATCACCCACTTCCGCCGCGCTCATGATACGATCGATCTTCAGATAACTGTCCGCACTCGGTGGAGCACCGATGCAAATCGCCTCGTCGGCAAGCTGGACGTGGAGCGACTCGACGTCCGCTTCGGAGTAAACGGCGACTGTGCGGACGCCGAGCTCCTTGCAGGCGCGAATCACGCGTAACGCGATTTCGCCCCGATTGGCGATTAGGATTTTCTCGAACATTGAGTAGCGCGAGCGTCTTGCTTGCGTTCCGATACAATGCAAGCTGCAAGTTGCGCTATTTTACACGGAAGAGAACCTGACCGAACTGCACGGGTTTCGCGTTTTCTGCTACCACTTCGGCAATGACTCCGCTGGTTTCGGCTTTGATTTCGTTCATCACTTTCATCGCTTCGATGATGCAAACGACGGTGTCTTCGCTTACCGCCGTGCCGACATCGACAAAAGGCTGCGCGTCCGGAGAGGCAGATCGGTAGAATGTGCCGACCATGGGAGAAACGATGTCCTTTAAGGGCGTGCTTTCCGCGGCCGGTGCAGTTGCTGGCGCAGCCGCCGCCGTGCCAATTGCTGCACCTTGCGTGGCCGGGGTCACTGCAATCGGCGCGGTGATGATTGGTTGATCGAGTGCACCCTTCTGGAGCTTCAATCGAAAACCATCCTTCTCCATCTCGAAGACGGTGAGGTCGTTCTTCTTCATCAAATCGATAATGGCTTTGATGTCTTTGAGCTCCAAGGCGCCTCCTTTGAAGTGGAAACCGAGCCGCTAGGTAAAGCGGTTTTGCAATCGAGGTCAAGCCAAGCGTCGCAACGAGAAGCGCCCATCAACGTGGAGTTTCATACACCACTCGACCATCGCTAATTGTAAGGACGACCTTCGCGTTCTCGATTTCGTTAGGCTCGATTTCGAAAATGTTGCGCGAAACCACCACCATATCGGCAAGTTTGCCAGCGTTGATTGTTCCTTTGTCGTTTTCCTGAAACTCCGCGAACGCTGAGCCGACGGTGTA
>DASQXY010000056.1:0-5082 GCA_035639455.1 Chthoniobacterales bacterium
TTGATGAACTTCATCGTGATCATGGGCGTACGAAACACCGCGATCTTCGCCTTGGTTGTTACTTCCAATAGGTCGGGCGCAAGATGAAACCCGCGCGACATGACGAGACACGGGATCTTGCACGCGCACAGCTCGCGAAAACGTTGCTGCCGAACGTGTGGTGACAAGCTCTTGAGATACGCGTGCTCAGCCGCCCCGAGCACCTGCACTCGTTTCTCCGCGAAATAACTGTAGAACCCGGAAAGCGCGAGGCCGGGGCGATTGATAGTCGGCTCACGAATCTTCCGCTGAAATCCGACCCGCGGACCTTCCAGTTTCATCTGCAGCTTTTCAGCATGGTTTGTGTAGAAGCTCTCTACTGTCACCACCGGCACGCTCTTCTTTTGCTCGCTCGTCGATGTAATTGTTTGCGTGTCGGTGCGCTGCGCCATTGCGCCTAACTGTTAGCGCGAATACTTCGCGATTTCCAATTACGGCGCGAAACGAGCGGCAAACCGAGCACTTGCCCTACACTGACGATCCAGTTGAAACACAACTCTACGCCAGGAGCTTGGCCTCCCGAATTTGCGCCGATCATTCGGCGCCGAGTTGCCTGGTCATACGGTCAAAGCGCGCCAGGACGCGGTCTTTGCCCATTACTTCGAGCATGTGATAGAGACTTGGCCCAATACTGCGACCGCTCACCGCGACGCGCGCCGGATGCACGAGGTCGCCCGTTTTGCAGCCGAGCTTTTGGGCAAGCGTTTTCAGGCGCGATTCGATTTCGGCAATATTCCAATTGCCGATCTTGCCAAACTCGTCGCGCAACGCGCTTAGGCGCGTCGCGGCTTCCGGTTGGCCGAAAACTTTCTCGACGGCGCCGGGATCGAAGTCGTACGTCTCGGTGAAGAAATACGAGGTCCACTCCGGCACGTCTTTGAAGAGCTTGATTTTCTCCTTCACGATCGCGAGCACCTCGCGCAGATATTTTTCATCGGAGATGTCGATGTTCGCCTTTTCCATAAAGGGCCGCGCCAGCTTGATGAACCGGTCGAGCGTCATCTGGGCGATGTACTGGCCGTTGAGCCAAAAGCACTTGTCGAGGTCGAAGGACGCGTTACGACGATTGATCTTCTCCAGCTGAAACAGCCTGACGACTTCATCGATGTCGATCTTTTCCCGGTTGTCCTTGGGTGACCAGCCGAGGAGGCACAAATAATTGCGCACGGCTTCGGGCGCGTAACCCTGCTCGATATAGGTGGCGACCCGCGCGCCCTCATCGCGTTTGCTCATTTTCGAGCCGTCGCGATTCAGAATCAGCGGGATGTGTGCGTAATGCGGCGGTGTTGCGCCGAGCGCGCGGAAAATCTCAATGTGCTTCGGCGTGTTCGAGAGATGGTCCTCGCCGCGGATCACGTGCGAGATCTTCATCTCGAGATCGTCGATCACGTTCACGAAATGAAAGATCCACGAGCCATCCGGCCGACGAATGGTCATGTCGGGATGTGTCCCGGGATTCGTCAGGTCGAAATCAATTCTGCCGCAAACCAGATCGTCGACGACGACGTGCTCGCGCGGTGAGCGAAAGCGAAGGGCGCCCTGGTCTTCGAAGATGTGGCCGCCTTCCTGAAGTTTCTTCAGGTAGCGCTCGTAAATCTCCGTGCGCTTACTTTGGAAGTACGGCCCGTGATCGCCGCCGACATGCGGGCCTTCATCCCAATTCAGTCCAAGCCATTCCAGACCTTCATAAATAGCGGCTGCTGCTTCCTCGGTGTTCCGTTTGATGTCCGTGTCTTCGATTCGCAGAACGAGTTTGCCGGCGTGATGCCGCGCGAAGAGCCAGTTGAATAGTGCCGTACGCGCTCCGCCAATGTGGAGGTAACCGGTCGGCGAGGGCGCAAATCGAACGCGGATCTCAGAGGCCATTCGCCCAGAGATTACACAAATTTTCGCAGATGTTGTAGCGGTGGCTGAATCAGCCGGCAAAAGCGCCTCGCACAAGCGCCTCTACAATTCACTCAATAAAAATTTTTCCCGCGCGGCGGCGGACATGTCGATCTTGCGGGAGATTCACCTTTGCGAGGCGCGTCTCCGGTTCGAGAAGCCTGCGCACGGCTTCCACGACCTCGAAGCCGACATTTACAACGCCGCGCGAGCGCAGCCACTTTAAAATCGTGCGCCGCTGCAGCGCGGTCGGGAGCGAGCGAGCTTCTGCAACCCGAAGGTCGTGAGCAGAATCAGGCAATTGCGTGTCGATCCACGCCTCTTCTTCCGCCGCAATGTTAGCCGTGCGCCAGATGCTTTGCCGGATTTGCCGGCCGAATGTTGTTTCCAAATACGGAATGGCCCGCTGGCGAATCCGGTTGCGCGCGAACGCGAGATTTTTATTCGACGCATCTTCGCGGAACTTGAGCCGATGCTTGCGGGCGTAGTCGTCAATCTGAGTTCGCCAGACGCTCAGTAACGGCCGCACGATCGTAAGCTCGCTATCGCTAATTTGGCGCACCGACACTTCGCGCATCGCGGCGAGTCCGCTAATCCCGGCGCCGCGGAAAAGATTGAGCAGAAAAGTTTCAACCAGATCGTCAGCATGATGCGCGAGAAAGATCGTGTGACAGCGACGACGTTTGGCGACACGAGCAAAGAATGCGTAGCGGGCCTCGCGGGCGGCTGTTTCAATCGAGCTCTTCTTTTTCGCCGCCAGCGCGCTGACGTCGGCTGTTGCCAGTTCAAGCTCAATAGGTGCGATCGAAGTTGCAAGGCGAGCGCGTCGCTTTCCCATCTGTAAAGCCGGCAGCCGGACCGGCCGCCCCACAATTTTTTTCCGATACGCCGTTACCACTTGCTCCACAAAATGCGCATCGGTGTCGCTCACGCGACCGCGCAATTGATGGTTCAAATGGCAGACGACTAGATTTTTGTATCCAAGATCGACGAGCAAGTGCAGCAGCACGACGGAATCGCGTCCACCGGAGATACCGACCAAGTAGCGATCGCGCCGTGGAAACCGCTGCAAAAGTCCAAGATTAAGCTGAATCCGATTCATGCGGTCGTTGCATCGAATGTCTGATGCCAACGATCAAGGTTCCATGCCGAGCCGCGTTAGACAAAGGCAGAGCGCGGCGGCGTCTTCACAACGAAAGGACATTCATGAACAACCGAACAACTTACTCATTGCTCCTCCGCTCCGAAGAAAAGAGCCGAGACATGCTCGAAGCGACCGTTTACGGGCTGTGTGTCTTGAGCGCAGTGTTTGCCATCTGGCAATTTGCGCAACAGCCGATCTCGGTGCCAACGCAACTGGGATCAACGCAACACGTAATTGCGGCGGCGGCTGAAGGCTGCAGCGCGTAAGTTTGAAGGCAGGAGGGAGTTGACAATGAATGAACGTTCATTCATTGTCCCCACCTCATGCCTCAGCTCCAGAGCGACTACGGGATTGATCGCCGATCGCAAATCTTAGACGCGGCCCTGGTTTGCTTCGCAAAGCGCGGCTTCCATCAAGCCAGCATGCACGACATCAGCGCCGAAGCCGGAATCAGCGTCGGACTAATCTATCGCTATTTCCAAAATAAAGAGGCGGTGATTTCCGCCATGGCCGACCGGCACAAGAAGGAGATCCAAGAAATTCTAGAGCGGGCCCGCCAAGCGTCAGGGCTCCTCGAATCGCTCGAAGTGCTCTTCACCGCGCATTGTGGTGAAAATGAGCCGCAGGTGATCTCGGCGTTTGTGGTCGATCTTTTCGCCGAATCAAGCCGCAATCCGCGAGTCGCCGAACTGGTGCGAGATGTTTGTGAGGCGACAATGAATGGGGTAACCGATTTGATCGCGCGCTCGCCCGAAGCGAAAGCCACCAATTTGACACCGCGCGAAATGGCCGAGCTGATCTTCGCGGTCAACGACGGGACGCTGATGCGCGACGTGCTCAAGATCGGAGCGACACCTGAAGAGCGCCGCGAGCAACAATTGAAAGTCGTCCGCAATTTGTGGCGGCTCCTCTTCCAAAAGCAGATCGAAGCGGCTTATGCATGACGTGGTTAAAAGCAGATTTCAGATGAAGCAGAGTCCGAAGAGCGCGATCAAGGCCGGCATCGGTGTTCTGGCGATCTTCGCGATCCTCGCCGGAATAAAGGCCTTGCAGATCGTGAAAATGACATCAGGCGCCGGAGGCGGGATGCCGCCCATGACCGTCACCAGCGCAGAAGTGAAGCAGGAGAAGTGGCCGCCCTTGCTTTCGGCAGTTGGTTCCATCTCTGCAGTCCAAGGCGCGATGATTAGCAGCGAGTTGCCGGGAGTCGTGGCAGAAGTCGGATTCGAATCCGGAGCGATTGTGAAAAAAGGGAATCTGCTCGTGCGACTCGACACCTCAGTCGAAGAAGCGCAGCTGCACGCCGCCGATGCGGACACGGAGCTGGCGCGCGCCGATCTGGAGCGGGCGCGTGATCTCGCCGCGCGCAAAGTCATTTCCAAGGCGGAACTCGATGCAGCCGAAGCCAAGTTCAAACAGAAAAGCGCCACGACTGACAATATGCGCGCGATGATCGCGAAGAAAACGATGCGCGCGCCGTTTGACGGAATCGCGGGAATTCGCGCGGTCAACGTGGGCCAAATGGTCAAAGCCGGAGACCAGATCGTGCCGTTGCAATCACTCGACCCGGTGTATGTCGATTTTGCATTGCCGCAGCAGCGGCTGGCCGAATTATCGAAAGGTTTGGGAGTGCAGATGCAGACGGACGCTTTCCCGGGACGCTTGTTCCATGGAACTTTGACGGCCATCAATTCCGCGGTGGACATGGCGACACGAAATGTGTCCGTGCAGGCAACATTGCCGAATCCCGATCACGTGTTGCGGCCGGGAATGTTCGCGAAAGTCGATGTCGTGTTGCCGAGCAAAGAATCGATGATCGTGATTCCCGCAACGGCAATTGCCTATGCGCCCTATGGCGATTCGGTCTTTGTAATCGAGAAGAAAAAAGACCCGAACAGCGGCAAGGAATCGCAAGTAATTCGCCAACAGTTCATCCGCACGGGGGAAACGCGCGGCGATTTCGTAACCGTGACGCAAGGATTGAAAGCTGGCGAAACAGTGGTGAGCTCCGGTGT
>DASQXY010000057.1:0-4476 GCA_035639455.1 Chthoniobacterales bacterium
ATCCTGACGAATCGGCCGCATGACGCGGCGGATTTCGTTTTTTGCCTGAGACGGCTCGTGCGTCGTTTCATCGGCGGATTGCGCGGCACGCGTTGTGCGCAAAAGTAGTCGCATGCCGGCAACAACCGAATCCGGGCGTGATCCGCTTTGGTACAAAGATGCGATCATCTACGAGCTGCATGTCAAAACTTTTCGCGACAGCGACGGCGACGGGATCGGCGATTTTCGCGGCTTAATCGAGAAGCTTGATTACCTGCACGAACTGGGTGTCACGGTGGTGTGGCTGCTGCCGTTTTACCCCTCACCCTTGCGCGATGATGGCTATGACATCGCCGATTACTTCGACGTCAATCCACATTATGGCACCCTCGACGATTTCCGCGCTTTTCTCGATGCGGCGCATCAGCGCGGCCTACGCGTTATCACCGAGTTGGTCATCAATCATACTTCCGATCAGAACCCGTGGTTCCAGAGATCGCGCAAAGCTGCGCCCGGTTCGCCTGAGCGGGAGTTTTATGTGTGGAGCGATACGCCGGAAAAATATCAGGAGGCGCGCATCATTTTTAAAGATTTCGAGACATCGAACTGGGCGTGGGACCCGGTGGCGAAAGCGTATTACTGGCATCGATTCTATTCGCACCAGCCGGATCTGAATTTTGAGAACCCCGCGGTGCACGATGCCCTGGAGAAAGTTTGCGATTACTGGCTGGAGATGGGCGTGGACGGGCTCCGGCTCGACGCCGTGCCCTACCTCTACGAACGCGAAGGTACTAACTGCGAGAATTTACCCGAGACGCACACTTATCTGAAAAAGTTGCGCGCGCATGTCGATCTCAACTTCCCCGGGCGGATGTTGCTCGCCGAAGCCAACCAGTGGCCGGAGGATGCGGTTGCATACTTCGGTACGGGCGACGAATCGCACATGAGTTTCCATTTTCCGCTCATGCCGCGCATGTTCATGGCGCTGCAAATGGAGGATCGCTTCCCGATGATCGACATTCTCGATCAAACGCCGCCCATCCCGGATAACTGCCAGTGGGCGATGTTTCTGCGCAATCATGACGAGCTCACGCTGGAAATGGTGACGGATGAAGAGCGTGACTACATGTGGCGGGTCTACGCTAATGACCCGACCGCGCGAATTAATCTCGGTATCCGCCGTCGTCTCGCGCCCTTGCTCGCGAATAGCCGCCGAAAAATTGAGCTGCTCAACACGATGCTCTTCTCCATGCCCGGGACGCCGATCATTTACTACGGCGACGAGATCGGCATGGGTGACAACATTTACCTCGGCGATCGCAACGGCTGTCGCACGCCGATGCAGTGGAGCCCGGATCGTAACGCCGGTTTTTCACGAGCCAATCCACAAAGACTGCATTTGCCCGTCATCATTGACCCCGAATATCACTACGAAGCGATCAACGTTGAAAACCAGCAGAAGAATCTTTCGTCTTTGCTCTGGTGGATGCGGCGGGTGATTGCGATGCGCAAAAACTTCAAGGCATTTTCCCGTGGCACGCTCGAATTTCTTTACCCGGAGAACGGCAAGATCCTCGCTTTCCTTCGACGCTACGAGAACGAAACCGTCCTCGTCGTGGTGAATCTTTCGCGGTTCGCGCAACCGCTTGAGCTGGATCTCTCCCGGTTCAGCGGTTGCGTCCCGGTCGAGGTCTTCAGTCGAAATCGGTTCCCGGCAATCAAAAAAACTTGCTATCAACTCACGCTCGGTCCGCATTCGCACTACTGGTTTGTCTTGCAAGGTCAGGCGGAAAGCCGCCGTGCGACCAAGAAGCGCGTTGTCCCAACACTGCATGCGCCGGCCGATTTGCGCGCAGCGCTCAACGATGCTGTGCGCGCACAGCTCGAAATCAAAGTTCTGCCTGATTACATCCGCAGCTGCCGCTGGTTCGGCGCCAAGGCACGCACCTTGCGGCACATGCGCGTGCACGAGCAATCCCCGATCGGCAGCGGCGCGACTGCGGCACAGATTTGGTTCGTCGCAGTGAGTTACCTCGACGGCGCTGATGAATTCTACGTTTTGCCCGTCAAACTCGCGACCGGCGATGCAGCGCGGAACCTGCTGCAGAACGCCCCGCAGGCTGTCATTGCCCGCTTTGATGGCGATACCGACGCAATTTTGTTCGACGCCGTTTGGGACAGCGATTTCCGCGAGAAACTCTTCCGGCTGATCGTAGAGCGCCAACATGCGAGCGGCAAAAACGGTCGGGTGATCGGTACGCTGAGTTCGAATTTCAGCGGGGACACTCAGGAAATCCCGAAGTCTGCCGTTTTGGGCGGGGAGCAGAGCAATTCATCGATGCTCTTCGGCAATAAATTTTTCCTCAAGCTTTATCGCAAGCTCGAGGACGGCGTGAACCCCGACGTAGAGGTGACGCGTTTTCTCACCGAACGCGCTGGCTTTCCGAATGTGCCGGCGTTCGGCGGCGCCATCGAGTATCACCGTGATAAATCTGAACCAAGCGTCATCTCTCTATTGCAATCGGCCGTTAGCGTCGAGGCTGATGCCTGGAGCTTAACGCTCGATTCGCTGGGTCGTTTTTACGAACGCGTGCTCGGCCGAAAAGCCGATCTGCAAAAGCAAACCGCGGCACCCGGCACGCTCGATGAGCTGGTCGGCGGTGTCTACGCCGAGCGGATGAAATTGTTAGGCCAACGCACCGCCGAATTGCACCTCGCCCTTGCTTCCGCGCCGGACGACCGTGTCTTCGCGCCAGAACCATTCAATGCGATGGCGCAGCGCTCCGTTTACCAGTCCATGCGCGCGCTCCTGCGCCGGACGACTGAGCTGCTCGGCAAAAAAATCGATCATCTGCCGGAAAAATTCCGCGATGAAGCACGCGAAGTCCTCGGCGCCGAAAAGCAGATCCTTGAGCGCGAGAAGCGCCTGCTCGACCGTAAGACGAACGCCGCGAAAATTCGCATTCACGGCGATTATCACCTTGGCCAGGTCCTCTACACAGGCAAAGATTTCATTATTCTCGACTTCGAGGGCGAACCGGCGCGACCGTTGAGCGAGCGCAGACTGAAGCGCTCGCCGCTGCGCGACGTCGCCGGCATGATGCGTTCCTTCCAGTACGCCGCCTACAGTGCGCTATGGCAGCCGGCCATGCGCCGTGAGGACGTGCCATTCCTCGAGATCTGGGCGGATCGATGGTACCGTCACGTCAGCAGCCTCTTTTTGCAGAGTTATCTGCGCACCACGGCCAGCGCCGTGTTCATCCCGGGAAATTCCGACGATCTTCAAGTTATGCTTGAAGCCTATCTTCTGGACAAAGCCGTCTACGAAATCGGCTACGAGCTAAACAACCGCCCCGATTGGGTCGTCATTCCCATTCGCGGCATCAAGCACATCTTGAAATCGGTCTAACCGCGAATGGCGAAACGAGTCGTGGATCATCGTGCACTCGAGCCTCCTCACGGACGGAGGCTTTTTGATTGATTTCACTGCTTACATCGACATAGTTGTTGTCGCGGGGTGGAGCAGCCTGGTAGCTCGTCAGGCTCATAACCTGAAGGTCGCTGGTTCAAATCCAGCCCCCGCAACCAGATCACTTGCCGCGCCAGCTCGGTTCGGCAAAGGTTCACGCCTCGTCCGAGTGCAAGCTATGTCATTCCAGAGAGTAGCTTGGTGGTACGGTCCCGACCGTAAGGGGATGGCCGCTTGCCAGGTTGCTTCAGCAGAATCGCTCGGCAAAGTAGCGGCGCCGGCGAAATGTGATCCAGAGTAGCTCAGCGGTAGAGCGGTCGGCTGTTAACCGATTGGTCGTAGGTTCGAATCCTACCTCTGGAGCCATTTTCTAAGAAACTATGACGGGAAGAGTTTTGATCGGCACGGCGAGCTGGTCGGACCCTGGATTCGTCAAACGGTGGTATCCAAAAGAGATGGCGCCCGG
Organism: Chthoniobacterales bacterium; assembly: GCA_035639455.1. Classification (GTDB taxonomy): domain Bacteria; phylum Verrucomicrobiota; class Verrucomicrobiia; order Chthoniobacterales; family UBA10450; genus AV17. Next base: position 3,915 of record DASQXY010000057.1, read on the forward strand.
CGATCGGCTCGGCTGGTACGCACAGCATTTCGATTTGGTCGAGGTCAATTCAACTTTCTATTCCGTGCCGGAGGTCCGAACGGTCGAGCGATGGTGTGCCGCGACGCCGGACCGCTTCACGTTTGATGTGAAATTGCATCAACTGCTCTCACGGCATTCCACTCCAGCGAAATTGCTTCCGCCGGAGTTGCTGCGTCGCGCGCAAGTGGATGCGAACGGGAAAGTAAAGCTGAGTGATGAGTTACAGGAGGCGCTTGTCGCAACTTTGTTGCGGCCGTTGTCCATCCTGGACCGGGCGCGGAAGTTGGGCGTGCTGCTTTTGCAGCTCTCGCCCGGGTTTTCTCCGCGCAAACATGACCTGACCGAGCTCGAGCCACTGATTGCACTGCTTGGCGATCACTTGGTGGCAATTGAATTTCGCAATCGCAACTGGGTGATCGGCGATCAGCTTAGATCGACAATCGATTTCCTGAAACGCTACCGGCTTATTTTCGTGAACGTGGACGCGCCCGCCGCCGAGCATTTCACGATTTTGCGCTCGGATTTGAATGAAATTACCAAC
>DASQXY010000058.1:0-4667 GCA_035639455.1 Chthoniobacterales bacterium
CGCCTAACGAGTTATAAAATTCCGGCGTCAATTTGCCGTCAGGCATCGATCCGGCGCCGAAAAAGTACGGTAGCCACTTGCCAATGAAGGGCAGCGCCTGGCCCGGATACGCCAATTGCCAGCGCATGATCATCATCAGACCGAAGCCGAAGAGGAGGAAACAGAGGCCGCAGAGGCCGTACTGGATCCCAATCACCTTGTGGTCGGTCGAGAAGATGTATTTGCGCCAAAACCCGAGCTCGTGATGCGCGTGCTCGGCAGCGTGCCCGTGCGGGCCATGATGAGTTTCGAGCGAACTAGACGCGTCCATTTTCCGAAGATTTTGGGAATAGAATATCGGGATAGAAAAGCTCAATGCAAAGCCCGAATTTGGATCCCGCCGCGCCGCACTCGGAGACGGTCGTAAACATCTGAACGCCCTCACCTCAATCCCGTCCCCGACGGCGAGGGGGATGTGGCACCGCCCGGCGACGTAAAAAAATCGTTTTTTCGGATCCGCTCTGGCTACCTCGCAGCCGTATTCCACCATTTCGAGAGGCGCGACTGCGGGATCTCTGGAATTGCCTTGCCGGCTTTGTCGTAGTGCGAGGTATCGTTAAACAATGTCAGCCGGGCGCGTGTGGCATCGCGAAAATCGACAATATTCAGCGCCGCCGGTTTTTGATCGAGATTGTCGCGATAACGGCGCGGATCGAAGCCTAGTAACGAACTGAGCAATAGGCGAATCGTCGCCTTATGCGAAACGACCAGGATGTTCTCGCCCGCATGCTCGCGCACTAAATCGACCAATGCGGGCAGCGCCCGCGCGGTCACCGCCAGCCCACTTTCGCCACCGACTGGCGCAAAAGTGTAGGGATCCTTCTCCCATTCCGCGGCTTCCTCCGGAAATTTCTCTTCTACTTCCCGTCGCGTCATCTGTTCCCAGCGGCCGTGGTTGATTTCGCGAAAGCTGTCGCGCGTCTGCACCTCAAGCTTGTGTCGCACCGCCAGGATTTGCGCCGTTTCCACTGTGCGGCCCAGTGGCGAGGCGTAAATGGCGGCGATTTTTTCGTGACTCAACCGCGCCGCTAATCGCCGCGTTTGCTCGCGTCCTTCGCCGGAAAGCGCGACATCGGTTGCACCAGCGAAACGATCTTCCGCGCTCAAGACGGTTGCACCGTGCCGAACCATAAACACCCGCGTCGCATTCGGGGACATGCCGGTTCGTCATGACCGAAAACGTGCGAAAACGCAATCCGGTTCATCTACATTGCCCTGGTGGAACCAAAACACCAGGCGCGCGCTATCATCCATCTCGACATGGATTGCTTTTACGCCGCGATCGAGATGCGCGATCAGCCGAAGCTGTGTGGCAAACCGGTGGGGGTCGGCGGTGCGCGCGAGCGGCGCGGCGTGCTAACCACGTGTAACTACGAAGCGCGCAAGTTTGGCGTCCACTCGGCGATGCCGACCTTTATGGCGTTGCAGCGCTGCCCCGAGTTGATCGTACTGCCGACGCGTTTCGACGTTTACCGACGCGAAGCCGCAGTAATCCGGGGCATCCTGCACCGGTTCAGCCCGGTGGTGGAACCGCTCTCGCTCGACGAAGCTTATCTCGATGTAACGGTAATTCCTCAACCAGCGGCCGCCCTCGCGCAACAGATTCGAGCCATGATCTTTCAGGCAACGAAGCTCACGTCGTCAGCCGGCATCGGACCGAACAAGCTCATCGCCAAAATTGCCAGCGGGATGAAGAAGCCGAACAGCCAAGTTGAGGTTCGACCGAACGAAGTTGGTGCGTTCGTGCACGATCTGCCGGTCCGACAAATCTGGGGAATTGGCGAGAAAACTGAATGCAAACTGCGCGAGCTGGACGTGAAAACTTGTGGCGAATTGCAGCGCTTCTCGCGCCCCGACCTTGTCGATCTTTTCGGAAAATTCGGGGCCGAGCTTTACGACCTCTGCCGCGGTATCGACGAACGCCCGGTGGAACCGGATCGGCCGCGCAAATCGCTCAGCACTGAAGAAACGTTCGCCGTCGACCTGACGACGCTCGAGCAATGCGAAGAAAAGCTCGAAGAATTATTCGAGGAGTTAATGGCCGACCTGGCGCAGAAGGAATCCGTTCGCGAGGTGACGAAGATTTTCGTCAAGCTGAAGTTTAACGACTTCACCCGTACGACTGCCGAGCGCGCTGGACTCGCGCCGACATTGCTCGATTTTCGCTCGCTGCTGGCCGAAGCGTTCGCGCGCACTGGGAAACCGGTTCGCCTCATCGGTATCGGTGTGCGATTCGCCGAGCCCGAGCCCGCTGAAGCGCAAATTGCGCTGCTCTGACTTATCTTCCCCTATTTGCGATGACGGAAACGCAGCAAAAGCGCATCGCTGCCGCGGGTTGCGACGTGCGCTTCGATAACCTGACGCGACAACTCTACGCGACCGATGCGTCGATCTACCAAATCGAGCCGCTCGGTGTCGCGTTTCCTCGAAGCGCGCGCAAAGCCAGCACTGTAATTCGGGCAGCAACAGACGAAAACGTTTCCGTTACACCCCGCGGCGCCGGAACAAGTCTCGTCGGCAACGCAATCGGCGAAGGGTTAATCGTCGATTTCTCGCGCCACAATCGGAGCATCAACAACCTGAACGTCGACAATCGCACGGTGCGCGTCGGCGCGGGGGTGGTGCTCGACCAGCTCAACGCGTTTCTGAAGCCGCACGGGGTCTGTTTTGGACCCGACGTCGCCACCAGCTCGCGTGCCACGATCGGCGGCATGATCGCGAACAATTCCTCGGGCGCGCATGTGCCGGTCTACGGTACGACCGCCGATCACGTCGTCTCGACTGAGATCGTTCTGGCCGATGGCCGAATCGTAGCTGTCGGCCCCACATACGACTCGTTAGGCGAGGAGCGGCGGAAGATCGACCGTCTCGTGCGCGCGCACGCGCGCGAACTCGAGGAATGCATGCCCCCAGGGCTGTTGAAGCGCTGGTCTGGCTATGGACTGCAGCGGTTTTCCCGCGCGCCAAACAACCTGAACGAAATTCTGGCCGGTAGCGAGGGCACGCTTGCGGCGATCATCTCCGCCGAGCTGAAGATCTCGCCGCTGCCGCGCGAGAAAGGACTTGGTCTGGTTTTTTTCGCGTCGGTCATGGAGGCGATGCAAGCGACGGTCGCGTTGCTTGATCTCAAACCCGCGGCGATCGAGCACATCGACCGCCCACTGCTCGATCAGACGAAAGGACAACTTCTCTTCCAGGCGGCGCGCGATTTGATGGAGCTCGACGCGAAGCCGTGCGAAGCGATCCTCATCGTCGAGTTCTACGAGGACATCGCCGAGCGACTGTCGATCTTGCAATCGCGTTCGTTAGGCCTGCGCACCAAAATTGTGACCAAATCAAATGAGATGAATCTCGTCTGGTCGGTGCGCAAAGCCGGACTTAATCTTTTGACCGGCTGTGTGGGTCCGGCTAAGCCGGTTGCATTTATCGAGGATGCGGCGGTCCGTCCCGGGCAATTGCCGGATTATGTATTGGGACTGCAATCGATCATGCGTTCGCTCGGCCTGGATGCGAGCTATTACGGTCACGCCGCGAGCGGGCTGCTCCACGTCCGGCCGGTGCTTGATCTGCACAGCGCCGTCGATTTGAAAAAGTTCCGTCACGTCGCCGACGAAACTTCCGCACTCGTGAAGCAATTCAAAGGCTCGCTCTCGGCCGAGCACGGCGTCGGCATCGCGCGCACTGAATATATGCGGGAGCAACTCGGCGATGAATTGCTCGCCGTAATGCGGGAGATCAAGCGGATCTTCGATCCGAAAAACATTTTCAACCCAGGCAAGATTTTCGACGATCACACACACAAGATCGACAGTCACCTGCGCGACAATTTCACGCGTCCGATCAAATTACCGTTCGAGCCACGGCTCGCGTTCGCATTTAAAGATGGCTCGTTCGTTGCCAATCTGGAGCAGTGCAACGGTTGCGGCGGCTGCCGCAAGGATACGCCAATCATGTGTCCAACTTACATCGCGACGGGCGATGAAGTCATGTCCACCCGCGGCCGGGCCAACATTATTCGCGCCGCGCTGGAGATGCGCGTCAACGGACAGGATCCGCTCGTGTCTGCTGAACTCGACGCGGCACTGAGCAATTGTCTTTCGTGCAAGGGCTGCACGCCGGAGTGCCCCTCGAATGTAAACCTCGCGCTGCTCAAAGCTGAGATGATGTATGCGCGCTGGCGACGCGACGGGTTGCCGCTGCGCGATCAATTTTTCAGCAACATCGATTTGTTAGGCCGGCTCGGCTGTGTAATGCCAGCTCTCGCGAACGCGACACTCGATTTCAAGCCGCTGCGCAGCGTGATGCAAAGGACGCTCGGCATCTCGCGAGAACGCTCGCTCCCCCATTATGCGCACGAGCGCTTCGATCGTTGGTTTAAGAAACACCTGGAAAGCAGCGCGCTGTTGGCGCCCGGACGCAACGGCGCGCGTCCTTCCAAGCGCGGCAAAGTCATTCTTTGGGACGACACCTTCGCCCGGTATCATGAGCCGCACGTCGGTATCGCCGCCGTAAAATTGTTGGAAGCGGTCGGATTCGAAGTTGAGCTGGTGAAAGATCGACAATGCTGTGGTCGGCCGGCGTTCAGTCAGGGAAATCTCGATTACGCCGCGAAGCTCGGCCAGCATAAT
>DASQXY010000059.1:0-4970 GCA_035639455.1 Chthoniobacterales bacterium
CCGCCGTGACCGCGAAACCGTCGCCTGATTTCTCCAAAGTCACCGTGGCATCGGTCTCGATGCGCTCAGGTTTGACACCGGCTTCACCGAGCTGCGCGGCGAGGGCCATGGAAAAACAGCCCGCGTGCGCTGCGCCCACGAGTTCCTCCGGGTTGGTACCCTTTTCGTTCTCGAACCGTGTACCGAACGAATATGCGGCCTCGCGCAGCACGCCGCTCTCGGTGGAAACGGTGCCGCGGCCATCTTTAAGGCCGCCCTGCCAGACAGCGGAAGCTTTTCTGTTCATGCCCTTGAATCGCTTCCCATGAACCGATCGCGCGGGCGCTGCGAGCAGCCAAATATGCAGCTGCGAGCAATGTCTCTATTGCCAGGTTCGACAATAATTCACCGCGCATCAAACAGCTCGGCCGCGTGTAGCAGCATTAGCGCCCATGATCTGGACGGCTTCCGCCGAAGTCCGTACCGCCACAATCTCGAATTCCATCAGGTCGCTCCAGTTCTTCGTCCATTGATCGAACAGCGCGAAATCATCCGTTCGCATGAGCTGCCAGCACGTTTCGAAATCGAGATCAATCCAGCTCAAAATGTATTCGAGCCCCTCCGGCATCATGCGGCCCTTTTGACTGAGCCGCTCGTAGATCGCGGGCGCGTCCATGAATCGCTCGATCACCATGTAGTGCATATTCTCGATCTTATCTTCCCCGGGTTTACACGAAAGCCTTACTCTCTGTCGCTTACCACCGGAAGTTGATGCGATCGCTCCTCGCAACTACATGGGCCGTTGTCATACTTGTGGCTGCGCCGATGGCGGGAGTTCTGGGCGCGCCGCCCGCTCGTCGCACGGGCGCGACCGCGATTGGTGATTTACGCGGGCAGCGCTATTAACCTGATCATTACTGGCGGAATCACGGCCCGCGTCGCTTCTTGGGCGAAGCTATCCGCGCGCTCACCCCAATTTTATCGCCGTCACGTTTTCTTGCTTGGGCCGTCGCGAGTTCATTGGCATGCCTCGCGATTTCAATCGGGGTTTATTTCCTGCGCGCGAAGTTGAATCGGCCACCGGCCGCGATCGTTCTGTCGCTAATCACACGAGCCTTTGTGCTCGGCGGCATCCTGGTCGTTCCGGTTCTCGTCACTGGATCTTTGCTTCCCTCAATCGTTGCGCACGCCACGATGGACGCGGTGAGCGGATTGTACCGCCCTTCGTTAATGGCAGCGTTAAGCCTTCGCGCGAAATAACTTTATTTTAATTCTTGGTTCGTTTCGGCGAAGGCGTTGACGGCGAATTCGAGATCGGCGCGCGAGTGCGCAGCCGAGACCTGGGTGCGAACGCGGGCGGTGCCATGGGGAACGACCGGGTAAAAAAATCCGATCACGTAAACGCCTTTCTCCAGCATCCGCGCGGCGAACTGTTGTGATTTGGCCGCATCGCCGATCATAATCGGCACGATCGGGTGCGTCCCGGGCTTGATCGTCAGGCCCCGCTCGGTCAACGCGGCGCGAAAATATTTTGTGTTGTCCTCGAGTTTGTCGCGCAGCTCGGTTGACGAGCTGAGGATCTCAAGCGCCTTCAGCGTCGCGGCGACGATATGTGGCGCGACGCTGTTCGAAAATAGATAAGGCCGGGAGCGTTGCCGCAGAAGATCGACGATTTCCTTGCGCCCGCTGGTGAACCCGCCGCTCGCGCCGCCGAGAGCTTTGCCGAGCGTGCCGGTGATGATGTCGATCTTGCCCATGACGTCACGGTATTCATGCGTACCGCGGCCCGCTTTGCCGAGGAAACCAGTTGCGTGCGCGTCATCGATCATCGTGAGCGCGTTGTATTTCTGGGCAAGATCGACAATCGCGCCGAGATTCGCGATCGTCCCGTCCATCGAGAAACAACCGTCAGTCGCGACGAGGCGGAATCGTGCGCTGCTTGCTTCCTTTAACTTCGCTTCGAGATCGGTGATGTCGTTGTGCTTGTATCGAAATCGCTGCGCTTTGCAGAGCCGGATCCCATCGATGATGGACGCATGATTGAGCTCATCGCTGATCACGGCGTCTTTGTCGGTGAGCAACGTTTCAAATAAGCCGCCGTTGGCATCAAAACACGACGGATAAAGGATTGTGTCCTCGGTGCCGAGAAATTTGGTCAGGGCCGCTTCGAGTTGTTTATGAAGGTCCTGTGTGCCGCAAATAAAGCGCACACTGGCCATGCCGAACCCGTGGGTGTCGAGCGCTTCCTTCGCCGCGCCGATGAGCGCGGGGTGATCAGCCAGCCCTAGGTAATTGTTCGCGCACATGTTGAGCACCTCGCGCCCGTCGGCGACGCGGATATGCGCATCCTGCGGCGAGGTGATGATGCGTTCAGCTTTGAAGAGACCCTGCGATTTTATCTCTTCCAGTGTGCTTGCGACCTGCTGTTTAAAATCGGCAATCATATCCGGGCAGAGATTACACGGAATTGTGGCTCAGGGAGCAAAGAAAGCGGTAGCCGCAAATAAATCTTGCGCGGGTGTGAACAATTGTTAATAACTCGTGCCCGAATCGCCTTGCCAGCCCCCCACAACAGTCGTTTTGCCGCGTTAGGCGCCACCGCGCTTTTACTGAGCGCCTGTGGCACCATCAGCAGGACTCGCGCGCTGCCGCGCTATGAACCGCCACTCGCAAAGACTGATTTCCAGAATGTGCGCACCACTGCCTACACGCATACTGAATCCGATCATCGTGAATTCAGTAATCACAACGCGGTCGGCGGCGAACTGCATGCCGCCGGGCCGGCGATTCATCGGGCCGAATACGTGGCGCGCGCTATTGCTGTAGCTGAGCCCGAAGACGTTGGTGTTCGGCGCGTGTCAAATTCGGGCGTCGAGCTGCAGCCGTTTTCGCTCGAGGAGACCCGCAGCACGCGCGTGACGGTGACGACGCGCACAGTCGTAACGAAGCGCGGAGTAAAGCGCGCGGTCGCCGCTTCGCGGGCACCGCGTATCGGGAGTGCGGCCGCGGATTGGTCGCGCTGGCCGTTGGGCACCACGTTTCGTCTCTTGTCGACCGGTCAGATTTATCGGGTCGAAGACTACGGCTGGGCCTTGTCCGGCCGGAACACGATTGATCTTTACATGGCGAACGCGCGCGACATGAACAACTGGGGCGCGCGCATGGAACCGATCCAGATTTTGCAGTGGGGCAACCCTGACGAGAGTCTTCGCCTGCTCGAGCCGCATCAATCGTATCCGCACATCAGACGCATGGTGCTCGAGCTGCAGGGCCGCGACACCGACGCCGCGGCTTTGCAGTAGCGGATCTCCGCTTCGGACGATCCGGCCCTGACCCTGTGCGCTGGCGCGTCCTCGTCTCCCCGAACGAGAGGACTGTTCGCCAATGGACGAACTCGCCGTGGCAAGAGCTCAGGGCGTTATGAGTGTCGTTCCTTCGCCTCAGCAGCGATGAGGCGTTTGATTTGCTCAAGTTCACCGGCCAGCGAAGGAGTACTATCTCCGGTTGCGGCGAGAATTTCGCGCGCCCGCACGATCTGGCCGCGCTCACGGTAGGCCATTGCCTTCGCAGCGATGATGTTGCCCTTCTTTTCGTCACGCACCAGGCCTAACGAGTAATCGAAGGCTGCTTCGAGCTCACTGGTCGAGCATGTGGAGAATAAGACGTCCATGTCCACTGCGGCCAATGGCAATTGTCTTTCACAGCGGAAAACCATCGTGCCGGATGACGGCACATCGGCGGTAAGCGAAAAATAATCACGCAGCCGATAAGCGATGAGATGGATCCAGGGTGTGTAGGCATGGGCGAAATCCTGGTGGGCGACGTAGCCCGTCGCGGGGATCACATCCGGGAAGAATGCGTGCGTGATCGCGCTGGCTGTTTCGGCAGTTTTCATGGCGTCAATGAGCAGGAACTCGATCGGGCCGTTTTGCCATTGCGCGCGCGCGAGGTCTTCTTCGTGGACCACGATGTAGTCACGCCATCGCGCGATGCGTTTCAAAAATTCGGGACGGAAACTCCCGCCGAGCGGAATCTGTCCCTCGACTTCTTTGCCCTTCGCCCACAGCTCGAAGCCTTTGCCCCAACTAAAAAGATCATAGGCGTGGATAACCGCGCCACTTGGCGGTCTCGGATTCAGCGTCAGGCCTTCAGCGAGTGCGATCGTGGTTGCCCCGAGGAAACAGCCCAGATCGACAATTGCGCCGCGCCCGTGGTAAGTGCGCGCGGCGTAGGTTCGTAGCCAATCCTGCTCATGCCAGGAAGTCATTCCGAACGCACGCGCTTTGCGCTTTCTCTTGGCGCGCAGCGCGAAATAACGCCGCGGCCGCAGGAGGTCAGATAACGAATTCATGTCGGGGGGCGTTCGCGCCGAAATTGAACAGCAGACGTTTCGTCAGATCGCCGCAAGCTTGGCGATTTCGCGGCCCACAACATGCTGCGATGAGCGAATTCATTTTTGCCGCGCGGCAATCATTCGGATTGACGGTGAACAGGGCTGCTGTGCGGCGAACTTTCGCATTGCTACGAGCGCGGCACTCCTGAAGTTTGGTGAGATGAAGACGGCATTTGCGTTAACCTTTCTCGCGCTGTTCGCCGCCTTCAGCATTGCCGTCAAAACACAGTTGTGGCGCAACAAAAGTCCCGTGGCGGCGGTGAAGATCGATGAGCCGATGCCCAATTTCGAATTGCCCGATGTGAATGGCAAGATGGTGAAATTCAGCGAGGCCATCCGCGACAAAAAAGTCGTGCTCATCAATTTCTGGGCAAGTTGGTGCGGCCCGTGTCGCGTGGAGATGCCGACGTTCGAAAAACTTTACCGTGACGAGAAAGACCACGGCTTCCTTATTCTGGCGATCGACGAAGACAAAGAACGAGCGAAGCTGGACGACTATCTGAAGGCGAAACCCCTCAGCTTTCCAATTTTGATCGACAACAACAACGCGCTCGTCGAGAAGCTGAAGATCGAGAGTTTCCCCACGACGGTGCTAGTG
>DASQXY010000060.1:0-7005 GCA_035639455.1 Chthoniobacterales bacterium
AATACCCGGACCCGTGGTTGGAAATTTCCTTAATTCCTTCTTGGAATTCTTATAGGAGCAGTGCTCACTCCACATTACGGAGAAAATTCCTAGTTCGGTGAAATTTGGCTCGCGGCCGAGGATTTTCTTAATGCGCTCGAATTCTTCCGGGGTGAGGCCGTGTTGCTTAACGAGTTCTGGGGTGACTGCTGGCTCGGCAGTCGGCATCTGGCTGGTCATCGGCAGATCCACGTTATCGAATCCGCAAGGCCGCTCAATCACTCAAATAAGAATTTTGATCAAATCGTCACATCCTGGAAGCGTCCAACGCATCTTCGAACTACGAACATTGGGTGTCAGTATCAACAGGAGGGAGGCATCCATGGTCAAGAAAGCAATCGTCGCTCTCGCTTGCGTGCTCATTGCATCGCCGGCGTTTGCGCAGACTAGATACGAGCGCGGAAGGTATTACAGCGCACCGACTGCAGTGACTACTTCAGAACGGGTAACGGTAACAGCACCATCCATCATAGAGGCCCAAGAAGGTACCGCAGCTACTTACCAGCCTACTGGAACCCTGGTTGTTCGCACGGACAGTGCAAATTCGGAGCGATTTGACTTGTACGGGCCAGGAATTGTCTATGATAAGTTTGGCCGAGCCGTGCGGGGTCCGATTAAACCCGGCGCACGCGTCGTTGTGTTTTACGCTAACGACGGTTACACGCGTCTGATCGATCACGTAGTCGTGTTAGACTGACAGAAGCGTGTGTCCTTCGAATAGAGCGCGGCTCGCAACCGTCCAACGGCAAAATGGAAGGGTTGATTCAGAGATACCCGTCGAGTCGCCGAGCATGACGCTTGGGAGAAACAATCAAACAAACAAGAGAGGCATATATGAAGAGAACAGTAATTGCTTTCGCCTGCGCATTAGTTGCGCCGATAGCGTTCGCGCAGACGAGCACAACAACAACAGAACAAACAACAACAGAACCAGTAACGACAACACAAACAACCAGTACAACCTACACGGCCGGCACAGTGACCACATATGAGCCAGGCAAAACGGTTGTAGTTAGAGGTGAGCAAGGACCAGTCAGTTTTGCTTTGGGTACAGCCGCGCGGATTGTCGACGGCGCCGGCAAAGTCGTGACTGCTCCGCTGCGGGCTGGGCAGAAAGTTCGCGTTTACTACACTGGCCCTGAGAGGGAGCGGGTAGTCGAACGAGTGGTTGTTGAAGACTAAGCGAAGTTAATTCGCAATTAGCAACCGCAGGGTCCCACGGGATCCTGCGGTTCTTCTTCTCGATGAATCTGTAGGCGCGCACGAGCCTATCACGACTGGAAGCCGTGAGGCATCATTTGCGTTTCGGGCGCAAATCGCAGAACATCACTGAATGGCTTTTGATCTGAAGGAGATTATCGCAGCGCGACTGGGTGAAAATTACCAGCTCCACGAGCGCCACGTAAACCCGACGCTGGTGCAAGCCCAGCGAGTGATCGGGTTCGACAAGGTCTATGCCCGAGCGGAGGGCGCGTACCTCTATGACATGGATAATCAGCCGTATCTGGATTTTCTGAGCGGCTACAGCGTGTTTAACATCGGACGAAATCATCCGGTGGTGAAACAAGCGATCCGCGATGTTCTCGATCTCGATCTGCCAAACATGGTGCAGATGGATTGCTCGCTCCTGAGCGGGTTGCTCGCGGAGGCGTTGACGAAACGAACTCCGTCGCATCTGAACGCTGTGTTCTTCTGCAACTCAGGGACTGAGGCGATGGAAGGCGCACTGAAGTTTGCGCGTGCTGCCACGGGAAGAAAACGGGCGGTTTCGCTTGCGAGCGCATTTCACGGACTAAGCCTCGGTTCGTTATCACTGATGGGATGCGAAAGTTTCACCGAAGGCTTCGGCCCTTTGATCGAGGGATTTGATGCGCGTGTGCCCCTCGATGATGTCGAAGCGCTGGATCGCCAGTTGCGTTCGCGCGACGTCGCGGCGCTCGTGATTGAGACTGTCCAGGGAAAAGGCTGTCAAACTTCCAGGACTGATTTCTTCGTTCGCGCGCAGGACCTTTGCCGGAAATACGGAACGTTGTTGATCTCTGATGAAGTGCAGACCGGACTCGGTCGCACCGGTAAAATGTTCGGATTCCAACATTGGAATCTGGAGCCGGACATCATCACCCTCGCGAAAACTTTAAGCGGCGGCTATGTGCCCTGTGGCGCAATCGTGACGCGACGCGACATTTACCAGAAAACATTTTCGCGAATGGACCGTTGCGTCGTGCATTCGACCACGTTCGGCCGCAACAACCTGGCGATGGCGTGCGGGCTGGCGGCGCTGGAAGTGATCGATCAGGAAAATCTGGTCGAGCGAGCGGCGAAAATGGGCGCGCTGTTGATGGAGAAGATCGACAGCCTGCGCTCCAAACATTCGTTCATCAAAGAAGCGCGCGGCAAAGGCCTAATGATCGGGATCGAGTTTCACGAACCAGGCGAGCTGAAGCTGAAAATGGCGTGGAAACTTCTGCACAAGATCGACAAGGTGCTTTTCGCCCAGATGATCGTGACACAAATGCTGAGTAAGCATCGCATCCTGACGCAGGTCGCCGGGCACGCGATGGACGTGCTCAAGATTTTGCCGCCGCTGATCATTGGCGAACGCGAGATCGACATGTTTGTCAACGCGCTTGATGACACCCTCACGGAATGCCGCAAATTCCCAGGGCCGATGTGGGAGCTCGGGAACAACTTTGTGCGCGCCGCGTTGGGCTCCCGTCGCGCAGCGGCGGCGCCCTCGACCGTTTCGGCGTAACTGTAGCCACGTGCCTGCGGCACGTTCCGCCGACGACCCGCAGGGCCGTAGCTACAACTAGCTGAGTTTGCCATTGTCGATCTTCGGGCGCAGGCGTACGCTAGGAGCACAGGAGGAAATTCACATGAGCACTGCTGTCGTTGAAGAAAAGAAGACCGAAACAAAGCTGAATCAGCTCGATCAGCTAAAGAAGTTCACAAAAATCGTTGCCGATACTGCTGACTTCGAATCAGTCAAAGAATTTAAACCCGAGGATGCGACGACGAACCCGAGCCTGGTTTATGCCGCCACACAAAAGCAGCAATATGCCCGTCTGCTCGAGGAAGTTTTAGAAGACCGGAAGAGCTCAGGGCTGAGTGGAGCGGCGCAAATTGAGGACATCTGCGATCATCTGCTGGTCCAATTTGGTTGCGATATTCTTGAGATCGTGCCGGGCCGTGTGTCGACCGAAACTGACGCGCGATTGTCGTTCGACGTTGAAGGATCGAAGAAAAAGGCGCGGCGACTGGTCGAGCTTTACGAGAAGCGCAAAATTCCGCGCGAGCGAGTATTGATCAAGATTGCCTCGACCTGGGAAGGTCTCAACGCCGCCGAGCAGCTCCAGAAAGAAGGGATCAGATGTAATCTCACGCTCATGTTCTCCCTGCCGCAAGCGGTTCGCGCGGCTGAGGCACAAGTGCAATTGATTTCGCCGTTCGTGGGCCGGATTTACGACTGGTACAAAAAAGAGAACAAGCGCGATTACCAAGGCGCGGATGATCCAGGCGTGCAATCGGTGCAGGAGATCTACACCTATTACAAGAAGTTCGATATCCCGACTGAGGTGATGGGCGCGAGCTTCCGCAACAAGGGGCAAATTCTGGAGCTGGCGGGGTGCGATTGCCTAACGATCAGCCCCGAGCTGATGAAAGAGCTTTCGGAATCGACGGATGACGTCCAGCGAAAATTGAGTCCGGAAAAAGTAAAAGGGGCGAAGATCGACAGGGTCCAACTGGATGAGAAAAAGTTCCGGTGGATGCTGAACGAAAACGCGATGGCGACGGAGAAAACGGCCGAAGGCATTCGCAAGTTTGCCGCGGACGTGGTGAAGCTCGAGAAGTTCGTCGCCAGCAAACTCTAGTTTTCTTCCGCTTCCTCTTCGTCTCCTCTTAATCGAGGCAAAGACCACGAGTGAGCGGAAGGTTAGATGTTCAACATCGTCCTAGTTGAACCGGAGATTCCGCCGAACACCGGCAATATCGCGCGGCTCTGTCTCGCCACGGGATCGACTTTGCACCTCGTAAAGCCGCTTGGATTCTCACTCGAAAATCGACAACTGAAACGCGCCGGGCTCGATTACTGGGACGAAGTCGATGTGCAAATATGGGATTCGTTTACCCAATTCCGGGTGAATCAAAGACCCGACGCGCGATGTTTCTTTCTTACCACAAAGACCTCCTGTCCCTACTACGACGCCAGTTTTCGAGTTGGCGATTTTTTAGTCTTTGGTCGCGAAACCAAGGGGCTACCCGAGTCGCTCCTGAAAGCAAATAGTCAGCGCTGCATAACAATCCCGATGCAGGGTACGCGCAGCCTGAACCTCGCGACCGCTGTAGCGATTGTGCTTTTTGAGGCAGTTCGCCAGCAACGCGTCTGTTGCACCGGGGTTGAATAACTGGATAAAGCGGCCTGTCCAAGGCCGTGTTGGAGGTAGAGAATGATGAAACGAATGTTAGCCATCGCAGGGTGTCTGGCGCTGACGCTCGCAGTGGCCGGCGCGCAGAACAGACCTGAGGACAACATTCCCGCGCCGAGAAAACCCGCAGCTCGCAGCGCACAACCACCGCCACGCGTCAGCGCACCGGCGTTAGGCGCGGGCGTGGGGCGAGCCTACTACCAGCGACGCTCGGTTGAACCCACTGTGCGAGGTTACGGGTTAGCCCAGCCGACTTTTCGCGAGACCAGCCCGAGAATGTCGCGAACGCCGTCTCGGACGACCGGTGCAACCCTGGCGAATCGCACGGCAGCTTCGCCGGGTACTGCAACGAGTACGCTCCAGAGCGGAAAAACCAGCACCACGGGAGGCACACGGACGTTCACTCCGCGCCACTTCGACCTGCCGAAGACGACGAGTCAGCCGGTCACAGGCGCGAAATTCACGCCAGGCAGTCACATTCCGGGGAGCGAAAACTGGAAAGGTTCAAGTTTTGCCGCCTTTCGAAACTATAGGCCACAATGGCACGACGCCAATTGGTGGAGGCGGCACCACGATCGGATCGTTGTTGTTATCATCAATAACTTTCCCAGTTTCTTCTTCTTTGATGCTGGCTTTTGGTTTCCCGCGTGGGGCTACAATCCATACAGCATCTATCCTTACGACGGACCCGTCTACGCGTATGATGATCTTCCGCCCGATCAGGTGATCGCCAACGTGCAAGCGGCGTTGGCCGATCAGGGATATTACGACGGGCCGATCGACGGTGTCCTCGGCCCGCTGACTCGTGCAGCCATAGCGCTTTACCAGCAGGACCACGGCCTTTACGTCACCTCGGCGGTCGACGAGCCGACGCTCGCATCGCTCGGAATGGTATAAGATCAGTTTGTTCGGATGCAGTCGCGGTGCACGTTTGTCCGCGGCAACGTTTCTCGAAGCAAAGGGCGATTGAGTTGGAGTTGGTCCAGTACGAGCCTTGCAGCATGTCGATCTTAGCGACAGATACTGCCGTGCGGCCGCAACTGCTTGCTCGTGATCTGTATCAGTCGTTTTGGATCGGTGGGCGCCGAATCGAAGTGTTGCGCGGCATCTCGCTGGAAATCGCGTATGGCGAAGCAGTGTTTCTCTGCGGCGCGTCTGGCGCAGGTAAGACGACCCTGCTCTACACGCTTGCCGGTTTGGAGCGGCCGCAGTCAGGTACGGTCGAGTTCGATGGTGAGTTGCTTTACAACGGCAGCTCGGCAGCGCAAGCGCGGCGGCGCAACACGAAAATGGGATTTGTGTTCCAAAGCTACTTTCTGCTGCCGGAACTCACCGCGCTGGAGAACGTCCAGCTGCCGGGGATGATCGGGCGGCGGTCGACGATGGCGTGCGCAGAAGATTGTTTGCGCGCGGTTGGTTTAGGCGACCGCGTCCATCATTTGCCGACGGAGCTTTCCGGCGGCGAGCAACAACGCGTTGCAATAGCGCGCGCGTTGAGCAATGATCCCGAGATCATTTTCGCCGACGAGCCCACTGGTAACTTGGATTCCAAAACTGGTGATGCCATTGTCGATCTGTTGTTGAGCCTAGCGCGCGAGCACCACAAGACGCTCCTCGTTGTGACGCATGATGCCGGTTTGGCGGAACGCGGTGATCGTATGCTGCGCATCGCCGATGGCGTACTGTGCTGAAGTTCTTGAGCCTCCCGGGATTTGTTTCTTGAATTGGGTGTTGAACCACGGGAGATTTTCTCAAGGATATGAAAACTGACACTGCTGGCGGCGGTACGGTTTTGGAGCAACGCAAAGCACGCGTGGTAAATCGCGAGCCCGCCGTGAAGCCGGCGATCGATGCACGCACGAGCACGGCCGATCGCGCAGTCAAGGAGACCAAAATCTACATCGACGGGAAGTTCTATGCCGAAGCGGATGCAAAGGTCTCGGTCTTCGATCATGGCCTGCTTTACGGCGACGGAATTTTTGAGGGAATTCGCTTCTACAACGGGCGCGTGTTCCGGTTGGAAGCACATCTCGACCGGCTCTGGGACTCGGCACGGTCAATCTGTTTGGAGATTCCGATCTCGAAGCGCGAGATGACGGAAGCTTTGCTGGAGACAATCCGCAAAAACGACTTGCGCGAAGGCTATATTCGGCTGCTTGTGACGCGCGGCGTCGGCACTCTCGGCCTGAATCCGGAGCAGTGTAAGCGGCCGAGTATCATTATTATTGCCGCGACTGTGACCTTGTATCCGGAGGCTGTTTATCAGAAAGGCCTCAGTGTGATGACGTGCGCGACGCGGCGCACAAATCCGAGCGCCCTCAATCCGGCTGTGAAATCACTCAATTATCTCAACAACGTGATGGCGCGGATCGAAGCGAACCTCGCCGGGGCAGATGAGGCGCTGATGTTGAACGACGCTGGTAACGTGGCCGAGTGTACCGCCGACAACGTTTTTATCATTAAGCAGGGCCAAATTTTCACGCCGCCAATCACGGCGGGTGCATTGCGCGGTATCACTCGCTCAGTGGTGTTCGAGATC
>DASQXY010000061.1:0-3460 GCA_035639455.1 Chthoniobacterales bacterium
TAAGGAGCATGATCACGGCAAGAATTGCATGTAGCCAAGGGTCAGCCACGTTATTCGAGATCGTGCCAAGGATCAGGCCGCCGTTTGGCGTGACAAAGCCGAGGATTGCCACGATCGCATAGATGATGCCGAAGATGCGAAACCACATGCGCGAGGCCGCGGCCCCAGCCATAGCTGCAAGCAGGAAGATCACGCCCGAGACAATGTGCACGACGCTATGCGCGGCATTGACCATGAAAATGCCCAGCAGCATGTCGTTCGTCGTCGCCCCTGGGACAAAGCCGAGAATCCCAATGGCGAGAAATATAATACCGAAGATGGTTGCGGCAGTTTTGACCATATGACCTCCTATTGGTTAAGAGAACAGGCTTATCGCAGCTTGGCCAAAATGTGACAAGCCGAAAATGGAGGTTATCCCTTGGTTGATTTGGCGTAAATTAAGTGATGGAGCGAGTTGGTTTCGCAGCAATCTTCCTGTTGTTCGCGCTGATGATCGGTGTTGCGAACGCGCAAACTCCGACACCAACTGCCATCAATACGGCAGTGCTAGCCGGCGGCTGTTTCTGGTGCATTCAACCGGCATTCGATAAAGCGCCGGGTGTGATAAAGACAGTTGTCGGTTATTGCGGCGGGACCGAGCCGAATCCGACCTACGAGTTAGTCACGGCCGAAAAGACGCAGTATCGCGAGTCGATCGAGATCACCTATGACCCGGGGAAAATTTCCTACGCGCAGTTGCTCGATATCTATTGGCGGCAGATCGATCCGACGCAACGCGATGGTCAGTTCACCGACATCGGCCCGAGTTATCGCGCAGCAATTTTTTACGCGAACCCGGAGGAGAAACAAGCCGCCGAAGAATCAAAAGAGAAGCTCGCCCGCTCGGGCAAGTTCAACAAGCCGATCATGACGGAGATCCTGCCTCTGAAGAGATTTTATCCGGCCGAAGCGTATCACCAGAAATACTACCAGCAGAATCCAGAGCATTTTGAAGCATTCGAGAACGGGTCGGGCCGGACACAATTTCAAAAGAAGACCTGGGGTAAAGCGCAGCCATAGTTTTCTTGCCCGAAGCAGTCCGTTGTCCACCTCGGCTGCGAAACTCTGATGGAGAGGAGCTTAGCTATGGCAGGTAAAATCAACTTTCTCGGTCACCCAATGCACCCGATGGTGATCGTGTTTCCGCTCGGGCTGCTGCCGACGGCAGTCGCGTGCGACATCATCTATCTAATTCGCAATAATCCGAACTGGGCGCACATCAGCTACTGGCTCATTGCCGCTGGCGTGCTCAGTGGGATCGTTGCCGCGGTTTTCGGCTTTGCCGATTGGCTCGCATTGGACAGCGGCACACGCGCGAAGCGCCTAGGCGTTTGGCATCTCGCTGTCAACGATATCATGCTGGTGCTCTTTGCTGTGAGCTGGTGGATGCGCCGTAGCATGCCGGACCATCCAGACACAACTGTCATCGTGCTCGGCGTGATTGCGCTCGCTTTTGGTCTGATCGGCGGCTGGCTTGGTGGCGAACTCGTTTATCGATTGAGCGTGGGAGTTGATTTCGATGCGCACGTCAATTCGCCCAGCTCACTCTCCGGCCGCCCGGCAAAGGAAAACAAAACGAGCTAGCCAAGCCGTTTAAAACTATTCGCGGGGGCGAGTGCTTCTTTGACGAACGCTCGCCACCCACTCGCGCAACTGCGAGGCCGACATGAAATTTACAATTCGCTCAGCCGGCATTCGTGCGCTCAATGCCGCAGCCAAACCGAGATCGATAAACTGAAGCTGCCAGGGATGATGGGCATCTGTGCCTAACGAAATGCGCGCGCCTTCGCGATGCGCAATTTTCAGGAGCGACAAACTGAGATCTTGGCGGTCAGGGTAACAATCGATCTCGAGCGCTTTGTCGAGCCGGGCGGCTTCGGCGAAAACGCGCGGCCAATCTGCGGTTAAGCCGAGCCGGTAATTATAAATGCGACCGCGCGGATGGCCCAGGATCTGGATACACGGATTACGCAGCGCGGCGAGATAACGTGCGGTTTGATCGTGCTTCACACGAAGGGCGGAATGAAACGAGCCCAGCACGATATCCAAGCGGCGCAGCGCCGCAGGTTGCATGTCGCCTTCACCGTTTGGAGTCAGATTCAGTTCAATCGAGCGCAATACGCTCACTTTGCCGCCACTGCGCAAGGTCAAGACGTTTGCCGCGGCAATCTCATTGGCTTGTTTGCGCAACGCGGCTTCATCGATGCCGCCAGCAATTTTGAGCCCCTTCGAATGATCGGTGATGGCGATGTACTCGTAGCCGCGGCTTTCGCCGGCGTCGGCCATCTCGCGAATCGAACCGGAGCCATCACTCCAGCGGGTGTGCATTTGGAGATCGCCCCGCAGCAGTGTTGCCCAACCCGGCTGCGAATTCAGCAGCTTGCGCGCGTCTGCGATCGCGAAAAACTCGCGGCGAATTGCTGGAACCTTAGGTTGCAACACCGTCGGTTTAACGATCCATCGACGGATCTGTTTTTCAATGAATGGTCCGACGCCGGGCAACTCGGTTAGCGGACGGTTTTGGGCGATTAGGTCGACAACTTCTGCCGGCCAAAGAAACGCGAGTCGCGCCGCCCGGCGAAAGGCGCGCACCAATATGCCGGAACTGCGTTCTGCTTCGCGCGCGAGCAGCTCGGCGAGCTCTGCGTTCGACAACTCAGATTGAGCCCCGCTAGATTTGCGCCGCGCAGGTCCGGCCATACTTCGGATTCGAAGCAGCCGTGATCGACCGCGCGCCCTTGCTCGCTAATATTTGAAGAGCTCTGCCTTAGATGAATCGACGAACTCTGCCGTCTCAACCGAGAGCGGTTCGTGCAAAACCTTAGATAGTTCCTGCGCGAGCACGATGGCGATCGCACGCGGGTCCCGCGTGTAAACCGGAATAGCGAAAGCACCGGCGTTGCGATCGTAACCATAGATCGTGCCGTCGGTTTCCCAGACACAATAGGCGTGACCAGCGGGATGGTTGTTGTAGCGGACGAGAAGAATTTTGGCCCAGAAATTTTTGTCGAGGCTATGCTGTGCTTTGATGACGGCGAGATAATTGCAGGCCGACACGACGCAGCCGTTGAGGACAACTAGGTCATTTTCGCCGGGGACGAGATTGACCGGTTGTTGCGGTCGCGCGCCGAGGGTGAAGCAGGCGAGCAACAACGCGCAGTGATAAACACCTTTGGTAAGCAATCGGGAATTCATGGGCGATGGCGGCGAGTGGTTGTAGTTATTATGGCTCTTATAACACCCGCGCTCAGTTTTTGGGAAGCTTTTTCTTTCGCTAAGCCGCGCGCTCGCTGTTTTGCTGCCGCTTCCGCCGAGCTAAAGGTGGATCTCTCAATCAAGACGCAAAAAATGGAGGCGAGGGGAATTGAACCCCTGTCCTCGTCGCTTTCGACGCAAACATCTACATGTTTAGCCGGCGTTG
>DASQXY010000062.1:0-6709 GCA_035639455.1 Chthoniobacterales bacterium
TGGCGACATGGATTTCTGTGCGCTGGGCGCGCCTGACAGCGAACTGCAGCAATTACGTTGCGAATATTTGCAGAAACAGATTTCAGCGCTGGCGGCGCGGGTGCGGATGTTGAAGGGTGAAAAATTAAAGTTCGACGACGAATCGCGCGGCCTTTACGACGCGGTGGCGCCGACTTTTCCGGATTCACACTT
Organism: Chthoniobacterales bacterium; assembly: GCA_035639455.1. Taxonomy (GTDB): domain Bacteria; phylum Verrucomicrobiota; class Verrucomicrobiia; order Chthoniobacterales; family UBA10450; genus AV17. Next base: position 193 of record DASQXY010000062.1, read on the forward strand.
CGAGCAAATCATCTCACAGCTCGAATCGAAAATCCCCGGAAAAGGGCCGTTGTGGCAACGCTACGAGGAATGGCGAAAACCGTTTGTGATCCCGAAAGAAAAACTCGACACACTGTTTCAACTCGCGATCAAGGAATGTCGCGCCCGGACTCTGGCGCACGTTGCGTTGCCGCCGAACGAGAGTTTCACGGTCGAGTACGTGACCAATAAACCATGGGGCGGGTACAATTGGTACAAAGGAAATTTCCATAGCGTAATTCAGGTCAACACCGATCTGCCGATCTACATCGATCGCGCAGTCGACCTGGCGGCGCACGAAGGTTATCCTGGCCATCACGTTTACAATTCACTCCTGGAAAAGAACCTGGTCCGTGATCGCGGCTGGATGGAGTTTTCGGTTTACGCGCTTTTCTCACCGCAATCACTGATCGCCGAGGGAACTGCGAATTTCGGCCGAGACGTTGCGTTCCCGACCAAGGCCGAGCGAATGAAATTTGAAAGAGAGGTTTTATTTCCAGCGGCTGGGATCGATGCGACGCGCGCGGACGAATATTACGCCGTACAGGACATCATGACGAAGCAGCTGACTTACGCCGGAAACGAGGCCGCGCGCAGATTGATTAATGGCGAGATCGACGAGAAGGCCGCGGTGGAATGGTTGCAAAAATACGAGGTGATGGAGCCGGCCCGCGCTCAGCAGCGGGTCAAATTCATCCAGCGGTATCGGAGTTACGTGATCAATTACAATCTCGGGGAGGACATGGTGAAGAGTTACATCGAAAAACGCAGCGGCACCGATCCCGACAAACGCTGGAGCGAATTTGCGAAACTGCTCGCGTCGCCGCGCTTGCCAAGTGGTTTGCAAGGAAACTGAATAATCTTTACCGCAGAGGGCGCAGAGGCCGGTGTTCTCTGCGGTGAAACATGCAGGCTCTGAAGATGCATCCATCGAAGATTCCGGTTCTTGGTAAGCTGAATGCCGGCAAAACCGAGCGGCATCTAATTAAACTGCCGGGCGAGGCGTTGAAGAACGATGAGCCGCGGCCGGTGATAACGGTCACGGGCACGAAGCCCGGGCCGACATTGTTCGTGAACGCGGGTGTGCACGGCGGCGAGTACCCGGCAATCGAGGCGGTGATTCGGTTATCTAAGACGCTCGATCCCCAGACCATCGCGGGCACGGTTGTGCTCATGCCAGTTCTGAATCTGCCGGCGTTCCGGAATCGGACGCCGTTTGTTTGCCCGGTCGATAACGTCAATCCGAACCGCGTGTTCCCCGGTGATCCGAACGGCAGTTACTCCGAGCAGATGACGCACGCGTTCATGAATGAATTCGTCGTGCACGCCGATGCATACATCGATCTTCACGGCGGCGATATTCCCGAGGCGCTCGTGCCGTTTGTGATTTGCAGAGGGTCCGAGGCCGGACAGGCAGTAGACGACGTTTCGCTGAAATCAAAGGAACTCGCGCTCGCGTTCGGTCTGCCTTACGTGCTCACCGTCACGAAACCGGTCCAGTCGGCGCACCGAGCCGGTGCAGGCGGACTATCGAGCTACGCCGCGGCGGCGGAGAAAGGAATTCCCGCGATTTTGGCCGAAGCGGGTGGTGTCGGACAGTTGCAAGAAGATGCCGTTGAGTTGCTCGTGAGCGGAGTGAAGCGCGTGATGCGGCATCTCGGAATGATTGAATCGGCAAGTCGGCGGTCAGAGACTGCCGCTACAGTGCTCACTTCGTTCGAGTGGCTGTATTCAAAGCCTGCCGGGATGTGGTATCCGAGGATTATGGTGGGCGATCTCGTTGAGAAAGGACAAGAGATCGGCACTATCGGTGATCTCTTCGGCGACACGCTCGAGACAATTGTCGCGCCAGTGACTGGCCACGTGCTGTTTCTCACGATCAATCCGTCCGTGCAGGCGAATGGATTGCTCATGGGGATCGGGTGTAACTGACAAATCCGGAAACCAGGAGATCTCCAGGGTGATTGCGCTGCATTCGCTTCGTGTTTTCCTGGATGCCTAATTAATCGTAGTTGTAGCTGATGAAAACGCCCGATCCAACGGTCCCGGCCTACGATGATCTTTTGATCAAGCGTTTCGAGCAGCCGGACGAGGTGCGGACGTTTGAGAAGGGCAGGTTCGAGATGGTGAAGATCGGCGGGATGACGATCGGGCGGGCGAGTTATGAGCCGGGCTGGAAATGGTCGGAGCACGTCGGTGCCGCGACCGGCGCGAAGTTTTGTGAAGTGGAACACGTCGGCATGGTTGCTTCTGGCTGCGCCGCCTGTCAGATGAAGGACGGGCGCTATTATGAAATGCGGGCTGGCGATCTGTTTTACATCGGGCCGGGGCACGACAGCTGGGTCGTAGGTGACGACCCGTACGTGTCACTGCATTTTCTCGGCGCCGAACACTACGCGCGGCATTGAGCCGTTGCGGCGTCTTCATTTGAGTCTCTGATGCCAACTGCCGATCTCGAAGGAGTCCGGCTGTAAAATTTGATGCATCCGGGACGTTGTTTCGAGCGGATGCCTCGTAATCGCTTGTCAGCGCGCAGAGGATGAATTAGGCCCGAGTTGACCTACACATGGCGGAGGAAGCAGCCACAGCGCAGCAGGTTGCGGATCATGAAATGATCGTGCGGATAGGCCGGGGAGATCAAGGCGCGTTCAGCGCGCTCTACGACCGGCTCAGTGGCCCGCTGTATTCTTTGGCCGTCAAAATGCTCGGGGATCCAGCCGAGGCGCAGGATGCGTTACAGGATGTTTTCGTCCAAATATGGGCGCGCGCTGGAACGTACGATTCAGAACAGAGCAGCGTCTTTAGCTGGGCTGTGCTGCTGACTCGCAGCAGAGTGATCGATCGGTTGCGTGCACAGGGCCGGCGTTTGCGGGTCGTGGCGGGTTCTACGGAGGATGAAGAACATGGCGGCACGGCCCCTGCATCCACGATCGAGAGCGCAGCGGATACCGCTGAGAAGAGTGATGAGGCAGTGCGTGTGCGATCGATCTTGAACAATTTACCTCCTGAACAACGCGAGGCGATCGAAATGGCTTTTTTTGAGCATCTCACGCATCACGAAATTGCGGCGCGCCTTGGGCAACCACTCGGCACGGTGAAAGCCCGAATCCGCCGCGGGCTTCTCAGATTACGGCAACGACTTCACACCTGATTATGATTTCGGAGGAACAACAGGATCAGGCAGCGCTCTACGCGCTCGGATTGCTCGACGCAGCTGAGGACACTGCGTTCGAATCGGAGCTAAGAGCGAGCGCTGAACTGCGGGATCTTGTTCGCGAACTGCGTGAGGCGGCGGGTGATCTTGCGTTGACCGCTCCATCGCGATTGCCGCCTGCCCGATTGAAAGAGCGCATCATGCGTGACATCGCGATCGAACCGACACGTTTCGTTCCAATGCCGATACGACGCGGTTCATTTGCCTGGGTTCCATGGGCGATCGCGGCGTTGTTCATCGTGTTTTGCGGCGTGCTCGCTCTCGATCGCGCGCGTCTGCAGCGTGAGCTCGCCGCTACACGCGCGGCCGACCCGCTGATGCAGACAATTTTCTTCACACTTACCCCTTCCGGGCCTGCTCCCGCGGAGGCCAAGGCGACGGTCGCGTGGCAGCCTGGCCGCCAAAGTGGCGTGATTCGAATCACCAACCTGCCTGCGCCGGAGCCGGGCAGGGATTATCAGCTTTGGGCAGTTGATGCCGCGCACAAGGATCCCGTTAGCGCCGGTGTCGTTCGCGTGGACAAGAACGGCGTCGCGCAAATTCGCTTTAAACCGGTTGATATGACGCAGCAGGTGAAAGCGTTTGCGATCAGCTTGGAGCGCGAAGGCGGCGTTCCGAAAAAAGAGGGACCGATCCTGCTCCTCGGAACTGCCTGAACGTTTGTCCGTCGATAGCTGTGGTACCGCAGGGGAACCGCTCGATGGATCACTGAAGAGGTCGCATTACGATGGTGCCCGCCTCAGGCGCGTAGGAAAGTCGGAAACGTTTTAGCTACCGCGGCAAAATTTTCTGCAGCGCCTGAAAATTTTGCATTGCAGTGCATCCACCCGTCAGTTTTCGGCGTAATGCCGCCAAATGAAAACTGGCGGGCAGGCGATCAATGAGCGCATTTGGAAGCGCCCGAACGAATTCGTTATTTCAGTTTCGCTAATCCTGCTTGTCGCCTGTTTGCTGATCGTTTTCGCGCAGCCGAAGAATGGAAGTCACGCGAACAAGGACGGTGAGGCTCCCGTAGTCGCAATTGAGCCGCTGGCTTTCGTATTAGCCCCACAGACCGGCGACAGCCGCACCGACCGGGAAATTCGCCGTCTCCAAGAGAAAGTTCGTGACGCGAACAACCCCGAACTCGTGCTCGAACAGCTCGGTTGGGCTTTCGTCAGTAAAGCCCGCGAAAGTTTCGACGCAGGTTTTTACAGACTCGCCGAGCAGTGCGCGCAGTGCATTGAAAAAATGAATCCGCAAAGCCAGGCGGCGATGCTGTTGCGCGGGCACGTGCTGCACAATTTGCATCGCTTCAAAGAATCCGAAGCGCTGGCACGACGCCTCGTCGAGCAGCGAGGGCTCGGCTTCGATTACGGTCTACTGGGCGATGTTTTGATGGAACAAGGCAGGTTGAGCGAGGCGGTCGTGGCTTATCAGCAAATGATGAATTTGAAGCCCGATCTTCAAGCCTACGCTCGCGCTGCGCACATCCGGTGGCTGAAAGGCGATCTCGCCGGCGCGATCGAAGCAATGCGATTGGCCGTGGGCGCGACCACGCCGCTCGACCCCGAATCCGCTGCATGGGTGAACACGCGCTTGGCTGCGTACGAGTTCCAGGCGGGCCGATTTGCAGAAGCAGAGCAACGGTGCGCTCTCGCCTTATCGTTCCAGAGCAATTACGCCCCCGCGCTGTTGCTGCGCGGCAAGATGTTGCTTACCCAGGACAAATTCGAAGCGGCCATCACGGATCTTCGAACAGCCGCGAAGTTCAATCCACTCCCGGAATATCAGTGGGCGCTCGCCGATGCGCTGCGCGCGGGGCCCCATTGCGAAAGCGAAGCATCCGCAATCGAGGCCGAACTTCAACAGCACGGCGCAGCCAGCGACCCGCGCACCTTTGCTGTCTTTCTCGCGACTCGGCATCAATCTCCGGATACCGCGCTTCGGCTGGCAAAAACGGAATTTGATTCCCGCAGCGATGTATTCACCCACGATGCCTTCGCGTGGTCTCTCGCTGCGGCTGGGAAGCTTACCGAAGCACGGAGCGAGATGGAACGCGCGCTGGCGGAAGGCACCGAAGACGGACGTCTGTTTTTTCATGCCGCAGTAATCGCGTCACAAACTGGCGACGCCGCCGCAACGCGGCGCTGGTTGGACAAAGCCACCAACCTCTCGCATGTGCTTTTGCCGTCCGAACGCGGCGAACTCGAAAGCCTGTCGGCACGACGCGCAAACGAGAACCTCTCGGTCGCGCCGAAAACCGGAAAGCCTTTTTCGCTCTCGAAGACTAGCGAGCGGAAATCCCAAACACCAAACCCACAAACCTGAACAATGAAGAAAATAAGTTATCTACTGTCACGTGCTGTCATCACACTGGTCGGTGCACACTTGCTTGGAACGGCGCAAGCGTCCAGTCACCAGGACGCGCCGCTGATTATCCGCGATCCATCGGCCAACACGACGGACGTTTACGCGTTCGTGCAGAATGAAAATGGAAACAAAAGTCTAGTTACCGCACTGGGCGTTTATCCGCACGAAGAGCCGGGCGTCGGACCAAACAAGTACAACTTCGACGACAACGTGCTCTACCAGATCCACGTCGCGACCGGCAGCGATCTGGCGGCGGGGAAGGCTACCCTAAGCTACGAGTTCGCATTTCACACCAGATTCAAAGACGAAAACACGATTCTACAGTCGTTCCTGGGCGTCGTTCACGACATCGGGGATGCTGGTCAGAATCTGGTGCAGACCTACACGGTCACGAAAGTGGATCATCGCCAAAACGATCTGCGCACCGTCCTTGGAAGGGGCATCGTCCCGCCAAACAATCAGGGAATCGCTACTCCGTTCTACAATGAGGAGAACAACGGCAATAAGCCGGCCAAGGACGGTGTAGCTACGGAGACAAAGTTGGATCGGTACACCAAGCAAGCAATTAAGAACCTAGGCGGAGGCTACTCCTCATTCGCTGGCCAGCGCGACGACGGTTTCTATGCCGATATCGAGGCCATATTCGATCTGCTGCAGCTTCGTTCGCCGGGAAAGGATTCACAGGGTGGATTTAACATTCACCTGATGGCGCTCGTCATTCCCGTCAGCGAATTGGGCGGCGACCAGCAAGTCGTCGGCGTTTATGCGACCACCAGCCGCCGTAAGGTGCGAATACTGCGCGAGGATGGCGATCAAACGGCTGATGGCTGGGTGCAGGTCGCGCGTCAAGGCAATCCACTCTTCAACGAAGGATTGGTCGCGCTGGCCGACAAGGATCTTTACAGCCGCACCACTCCCGAGGTCGACAAAATG